>JBDSUJ010000092.1:0-28227 GCA_039927815.1 Croceibacterium sp.
GGGCGCCATGCATCGTAGTCGGTCACCATCCCGAGCACCGCATACGGCAGCTCTGCCTCGCGCGCGAGGCGGGCCTCGGGCATGGCCGTCATGCCGATCACGTCACCGCCCCACGCCTGGTAGAGCAGGCTTTCGGCCCGGGTGGAAAACTGCGGGCCATCGATCGCGACGTAGCAGCCGCCCCGCTTCACCGTCGCACCGGCCAGCTCGGCGGCGTCGGCGGCCAGCTGGCTGAGCCGCGCGCACACCGGCTCCGCCATGCCGACATGAGCGACGATGCCCGGGCCGAAGAACGAGCGTTCGCGTCCGTGGGTGCGGTCGATCACCTGGTCGATGACGATGAATTCGCCTGGCGCCGGCTGGTCGCGCAGCGCGCCGACGGCCGAAACCGCCAGCACATCGGTCACTCCGCAGCGCTTGAGGACATCGATATTGGCACGATAGTTGACCTGGTTCGGCGCGATAACGTGGCCGGCGCCATGGCGCGCCAGGAACGTCACCTTGACACCGCCGAGGTGACCCATCGTGACCGGCCCGGACGGCTCACCGAACGGACTGGCGACCGCCAGTTGCTGGACATCTTCAAGCAGGATCAGGTCGTGCAGGCCCGACCCGCCGATCACGCCGATGTGCCAGCCGGACGGGATCGCCGCGCGAGACACGATCAGCGCGGCGGCATGCGGATGGCGCCGTCGAGCCGCACGCTGGCGCCGTTGAAATACCCGGTCTCGAGCATCAGCATCACCAGCCGGGCGTACTCTTCCGGCTGCCCGAGGCGCTTGGGAAACGGAACCGCGGCGGCAAGCGATTCCTGAGCTTTCTCGGGCAACCCGGCAAGCAGCGGGGTGGCAAAAATGCCGGGCTGGATCGAGTTGATGCGGATACCTTCGGACATGAAGTCGCGCGCGATCGGCAGTGTCATGCCCATCACGGCGGCCTTGGATGCGGCGTAGGCGACTTGGCCGATCTGGCCGTCCTCGGCAGCGACGCTGGAGGTGCAAACCATCGCGCCCCGCTCGCCGTCTTCGAGCCCGTCCAGAGTCATCATACCCGCGGCCGCTTTCGCGACGCACTGGAAGGTGCCGAGCAGGTTGACCCGGATGGTCTTCATGAACAGATCGATCGGAAGATGACTGATCGCCCCGCTGTCGCGATCCCGCCTGACGGTCTTGCCGATTGTGCCGATGCCCGCGCAGCACACCAGCACGCGTTCCTGCCCATGCGCCGCACGCGCGCGGACGAATCCCGCGTCGACGGACGCCTCGTCCGAAACATCGACAGTGCACGCTATTCCGCCGATGTCACGGGCGACCCGCGCGGCGCGCTCTTCATTGAGGTCGAACAGCGCTACCTTCGCACCAACCGCAGCGAGCGCCCGCGCGGTCGCTTCGCCAAGTCCCGAGGCGCCCCCGGTGACAACCGCCGCGATGGAGGAATCGATTTTCATGACAATCCTAGCTCTATCATTGGTTTGACTTGCCTCCCTAACCCCCCCTTGTGAGCGGTCAATAACAGGGTCGAGCCGCCTTCGCGCAACATCGTAAAAGTGCAGCCCTGCCACTGCGCAACATCCGGAAATGCAGTCTAAATATGCCGATGTTGCACCTGCGCAACAGTCGTCCGGCATCGTGTGCACAGGGTGATGGTTCTCATTGAAACCATACCGGGGTTAACGCAGGAACAGCCTATTCAGCCGTGCGCCCACTCTCTCGAATCCTGGCTGTCCAAAATTCGGTTAAAACAAGAATATTACAAAGGGACTGCACCCGCATGAATATTTCACTTTTCCGCAAGCGCGTTCTCGAGGCGGGCGTGGCCCTGCCCATGGTTGCCATTCTGAGCGTCGGCTTTGCCGCGCCGGCGTCTGCTCAGGCTGTGCCCGCGCGCGCGCCGGGTGCCGTCACTACCACCGATGCCGACGTCACTCCCGCGATCATCGTGACGGGTTCGCGCATCGCGCGGCCGGACGTCGATTCCCCCATTCCGATCACGTCGATCGCCGGTGAACGAATCTCCCAGCAAGGCAGGAACAGCATCGGCGACGCGCTGAACGACTTGCCTCAACTGTCCTCGTCATTCTCGCAGCAGAACCCGGGCGCCGGCGTCGGCATTGCCGGCCTCAATCTGCTCGATCTGCGCGGACTGGGCACGTCACGGACACTGGTGCTGGTCAACGGACGCCGCCATGTTGCCTCGGACATTCTCAGTAACGGCGTGTCAGTAGACACTAACACCATCCCCAGCATCATGATCGAACGCGTCGACATCGTCACCGGTGGTAACTCCGCGGTTTACGGTTCCGATGCGATCGCCGGCGTCGTCAATTTCGTCTTGAAGGATCACTTCGACGGCATCGAGGTGCGCGCTAATTCGGGCATTGCCGATCAAGGCTTCGGCGCCAATCAGACCATTTCCGCCATTGCCGGCAAGAATTTCGGCGATGGCCGCGGCAATCTGACGATTTCAGGCGAATACTCGCACGCTTCGCGCGTGTTTGCCTCCCAGATCCCTTGGCTGCGCAGGGTCGATGGCTTCGTCGTCGTCGACAACGACACGTCCGGTTTGCCGAACGGCAGCGACGGGTTTCCGGATCGCATTTTCTTCCGCGATGTCCGGCTTGCGCAGACCAGCCCGTTCGGCACCGTCGCGATCAACCAGACGCCCAACGCCGCGACTTGCGGCACGGGCATCGCGGCGACGAATGGGGCGCCATCATCGATCGGCACGCCACCTTCGGCCAATGGCAACCCGTACAACTGCAACTACATTTTCACTGCCGATGGGCGTCTGACGGCGCAGACGGGCACCTACACCAGCACCGGTATCCTTCCGACCATCATCGGCGGCAACGGTGCGACCGGACGCGAAGATCGCATTTTATCGGTACTGCCTTTCAACCAGCGCTACATTTTCAACGCTGTCGGCCATTATGAATTCGCACCCGCCCTTGACGTGTTCTTCGAGGCCAAGTGGGGCCGCTCGCAATCGCAAGGCAACGCCTCGGGGCCAACCTCCTACTTCGGCCAGCAAACCCAGTTCGACGTGCGTGAAAAGATCCGGCTCGACAATCCGTTCCTGAATCCTGCCGATCGGACGACCCTGGCCGGTCTCATCCTCGCGTCAAACTGCAACACCAGCTTTACCGCCGCCTGCGCCAACACGACGGGTAGCGGCGCTACGGCGATTACGGGCAACCTCACGGCCGCACAACGCGCCCAGGTTGCCGCCGGCACCTATCGCTTCGCTTTGGGCAAGCAGATCTTCGACATGGGCGTGCGTGACGAATTTGCCACGCGAGACGTCGCGCGCGGGGTCATCGGCCTGCGAGGTTCGTTCTGGGACGACTGGAAGTATGAAATCGCAGCCAACTACGGCGAGATGAACGAGACGATCGACAAAAGTGGATATGCCGACAAGCAGCGTTTTGTGCTGTCGATGGACGCTGGGCGTAACCCCGCCACCGGCCAGGTTCAGTGCCGTTCGCAGTTCGACCCGACATCCGCCACTCAGTATTTCCCGACCACGGGCGCGGCGGCGACCGCAATCGCGGCAGGGCGGCTTGCGGCCGACATCGCCGCCTGCGTGCCATACAACCCGTTCGGCGATCCCGGCACCAATGCGGCGGCAATCGCTTACTTCCAGTACTTCGAGCACGATACAGCCAAAATTGACCAGCTCGACCTCAGCGGCTTTGTCAGCGGTTCGACTGAGAAGTGGTTCAGCTTGCCTTACGGCCCGATCAAGTTCGCGCTCGGCGGCGAGTACCGCAAGGAAAACAACGAATATGTCCAAGATGAATATGCCGGCAATGGCCTCACCAACGCCTTGGCCGGTCTGAGCTTCAAGGTCGGGCCGTTCGAGGTAAAGGAAGCCTTCGGCGAGATTGAGATCCCGATTCTGAAGGACTTGCCTTGGACCGAGGAGCTGACGATCAACGGCGCCGCGCGCGTGTCGGACTACAACAGCAGCGCCGGCACCGTCTACACCTACAACTTCGGCGGCGTCTGGGCCCCCACGCGGGATATCCGCTTCCGGGCGAACTACGGCCGCTCGGTGCGCGCACCGAACCTGCAGGAAACTTCGGGTTCGATCGTGCCGAACTTCGCCAACAACTTCCAGGATCCGTGTCGCACAGCCAACATCAGCAGCGGGACGCAGTATCGCGCTGCTAACTGCGCGGCCGATCTTGGGGCGTTGCTCAGCACCCCCAGCTTCGCCAGCCAGGCGACCTATTCACTAGGCGTCCTGAGCGGCTTTAATCCCAACCTGAATGCGGAAAAGTCCAATTCGTTGACGATCGGCGCCGTCATCACCCCGCGCTGGCTGCCTCGGTTCATCCTGAGTGTCGATTACTACGATATTGCGGTGAACAACATCATCACCTCATTGACCGCGCAGCAGATCGCAAACGGCTGTTATGACTTGCCCACAGTGGATAACCAATTCTGCAAGCAGTTCACACGCTTCCGCGGTCCCGGCACGGGGTCGTTCGGCGAAGTACCGGGGCAGATCAATTTCAATACGATCAACCAGTCGCCACTGAACTTCGCCAAGCGCATCCGCCGGGGCATAGATACCCAGCTGACCTACAAAGTGCCGCTGGGTGAGGGCGTGAGCCTGAGCACCAACGTGATTTATACCCATGTGATGAAGACCAGCAACTACGTGAACCCACAGGACCCGAACTTCGAGGACCGGCTGCTCGGGGAGTTGGGCTCCCCGAAGGATGAATTCGTGGCGGACCTTGATTTAACGTACCACGAATTCACGCTCGGGTACCGGATGCACTATCTGCCGCCGATGTTCGTGAACGCGTACGAGGACTTCAACGCGTTGCAGGATCGTGCGCCGCAGAATGCCGACTACGCTGACATCCAGCGCTACCCGGCCGTGTTCTACCACAACTTGCGCTTCCAGTGGGATCTGGAGGACCTTGGCGGGTTCGGTAAGAATGCTCAGTTCTACTTCGGCGCGGACAATGTCCTCAACACCAAGCCGCCACTTTCCCTGACGGGTATCGGCGCCGGATCGGTCATCTACGACTTCCGCGGCCGTACGTATTATGCCGGTTTCCGCGTCGGCATTTAATCTCGACGCTCTGAAACAGGTGGGGCCGGAACGCTGTTCCGGCCCCTTTTTTATTCGTAGCCAGCGTTCCATGACCCCAGCGTCCTCTCAATTTCCTCGCATCGGCCCTGGACCTCGGCGCGGAAGGCGCGGCGCGCCAGTGGCCCCCAGCGAGACAGACGATGCGTTTAATCGGGATCCTGACCCGTCATGGTCATGAAACAATGCTAAATAACGGACCTATGTCGCCCTCCCGCAACATCTCAAAAGTGTAGCACGGCCGGAGCGCAACTTCCGAATATATGGTCTAAATCTGACAATGTTGCACCCACGCAACAGTCGCCGGGCCTCGTGATCGACAGGTTATGGTTTTTATTGAAACCATCTCGGGGTTCACGCAGGAATGCTCCATCAGCGGTGCGCTCGCCACTCTTGATATCTAGCTGAGCGAACTGGGTTTAAACCGGAAGACCACAAAAGGGACTACCCGCATGAACATCTCTCTTCTCCGCAAGCGCGTTCTCGAAGCCGGCGTCGCCGTGCCCGTGCTCGCTATGCTGAGCGTCGGATTTGCCGCCCCGGCCTATGCGCAGGACCCGAGCGTGTCACCCGCGCCGCAGTCTGCTGCCCAGGCCGACGAGCCCGTCATTCTGGTTACCGGCTCTCGGCTGTCCAATCCCAATGGCGTGTCAAACAGCCCCACCGCTTCGGTTAGCGGCGAGGAAGCCGTGGCGCACGCGGACATTACCGTGGAGACCTTCCTGAACACCCTGCCAGCGGTCAATCCTGCCGGCACTACCACGTCGAACAACCCGCCCAACGGCGGGCAGGCCAATATCGATCTCCGCGGGCTTGGCTCAAACCGCAACCTGGTATTGATCAATGGCCGGCGCCCGATGGTGTCGGCATCCGACCAGACCGTCGACGTCAACACCATTCCGCAAGGCCTGATTGATCGGATCGACGTGATCACCGGCGGCGCGGGCGCGGTCTATGGCGCCGACGCGGTTGCCGGCGTCGTGAACTTCGTCCTCAAGCGTGACTTCCAAGGCATCGAAGGCCGCGCAACCTATGCCAACACCGGCAACGAGGATGCGCTTGAATGGCAAGCCTCGCTGACAGCGGGTCTCAATTTCGGACCTGAGGGGCGTGGCAACATCGCGATCTCGTACGAGCATGCGGCGCGCGATTCGCTCATCAAGTCGGAGCGGCCCTTCTCGCAAAACCACTGCCACCACCAGTTTCCTTCCCGAGGGACGGTACGCGCCGACGAATAATGCGCCCACTCAAGCAGCAGTGGATGCGTATTTCGGGCGCTTCGGTGCCCCGGCCGGTTCGGTTGACGCGAAGGATAGCCTGATCGGCTTCAACCTCAATGGCACCCTGTTCAGCCGCGGTGTGTTCAACAGCCCGGCAGACGTGGTCAACTATCGCTATCCGATCGACGGCAGTGTCAACAGAACGCTTTATCCGGACGTTTACTCGTACAATTTCGATTTCGTGAACCTGCTGGTGCTGCCGTTAAATCGGGACTCGGTGTTCGGGACCGCGCATTACGAACTGACACCGTCGATCGAGGTTTTCGCTCAGGGCCAATGGGCCAACTACACCTCTGCCAGCGGTCTGGCCCCGACACCGGTCTCGACCGTCACCGCGGAATCGCTCTCCGGGACGCAGGGAACCCGGGTCAAGACCGCGCTGGTGGTCCCCGGCAAGACTGTCGCGAACCAGTTGATCATCCCGGTCACCAACCCCTTCATCCCGACCGATTTCCGCGCGTTACTCGCTACCCGCACCGGTGACAACAGCTCGCTGGTCGGATCTGGCGCTACCGAACCTTTCCTGCTGCGCCAACGCACGCTGGACATCGGACTGCGGCTGGAGGCGTTCGACAGCACTGTCTGGCAGGGCCTTGTGGGCGTCAAGGCCGAGCTCGCGCCGGGCTGGCGCAGTGAAGCATACTATTCGCGTGGCCGGACCAAGATCGTCGACAATCAGACGGGCAACGTTGACACCCAGCGCCTCCAGGCGCTGCTCCAGGCACCCGACGGCGGCAACAGCTTGTGCACGGGCGGATTCAATCCGTTCGGCCGCCAGCCGATCAGCCAGGCATGCCGCACTTATCTTGAAGTGCAAGCGGCGGTCTCAACGACCTTTGAACAGCAGATTGCCCAGGCCTTTGTGTCGGGCGAATTGTTCTCCCTGCCCGGCGGCAAGGCGCAAGCGGTGCTTGGCGCCGAATACCGCGACTTCAAGTACAACTTCGATCCCGGCGCAGTCGGCGGCCCGATTTCTGGTTTCAACGCCCAGGATCCCGCTGGCGGCACCAATCGCTTCTACGACGTTTTCGGCGAGCTCGGTCTTCCGCTGGTGAGAGACGCCTCGTGGGCTCAATCGCTCGACTTGAATTTTGGCGCCCGCTACTCGCACAACAAGGTCGTCGACACCGTCAAAAAGCTGCCCGGTTCCGAATCCGACTCGTGGGCCTACAAAGCCGAACTGAGCTATCAGCCGATCGACCAGGTCCGGTTCCGGGCGGGTTATCAGCGCTCTGTCCGCGCGCCGAACTTCGGCGAGCTGTTCGACGCGAGCGGCGACAACCCGCAGTATTTCGACCCCTGCTCGATTACCAGCACGGCTCGCACTTCCGGTCCCAACGCCGCGAAAATTTCGAGCCTGTGCCTGACGGGCAATTCGAAGAACCCGGACGTGATCGACAATATCACGGTAGCGCCGGGTTACGTGCAAACGCCCGGCACGCAGGTGGGCCTGGAAGTGGAAGGCAACCCCAACCTGAAGCCGGAAAGCGCCGACACCTTCACGGCGGGCCTCGTGTTCAGCAACTTCGGCGGCGGCCTGCGCGGTCTGCGCGCCTCGATCGATTACTATAACATCAAGGTAAACGACGTCATTCTGCAACCAGACGCCAACCTGATTATCGCCAATTGCTATAACTACTTCGGCAACAACCCGACCTACAGCGGCGACAACGCAAGTTGCGGCTACATCGCGCGTGCGGGCGATATTGCCGGTTTCGGACCGAACTTCTCGAATGATCTCTATTCTGGCGTCAACGCCGGCTACATCCAGACGTCGGGCGTCGATTTCCAGCTGAGCTACGCTACCGCGCTCCCGTTCATGTCACCCAAGAGCCGGCTCAATTTCGACCTGCTGATGGGCTATCTGATCGAGTTCAAGACCAAGGAACTGGCCGATCAGCCGGCCATCGATTATTCGGGGACGGTGTCGGTATTCGGAGCCGGCTTGGGCGCCAGTGCGCCGAAGTGGAAGGCCACGCTCAACACCAACTTGATGTTCAACGAGTGGTTCACGCTGAATTCGCGCGTCCGCTACATCGATGGGATGGAGAACCGCTACAGCCGCATCTATGTGGGCGAGCAATCGTTCACCGGGACGGACTCGGTGGTTTACGTCGACCTGGCCGGCGAATTCCACTTCACCGACGCGCTGACGTTCCGCGTCGGCGTCAACAACGTGTTCGACAAGCAGCCGCCGACTTATGCGCCGAATGTGCAGTCGGGCACCGACCCGTCGCTGTTCGACGTTATCGGACGGCGTTATTACGCCCAGGCTACGGTGCGGTTCTGATCACACCTCCAATGAAAAGGGCGGCCCGCGGGCCGCCCTTTTTTTGTTCGCGGTCCGCCAATGGCCTAGCCGACCGAGATGGCCAGCGCGCCGTCGCCCTCGTCGACCTTGACCGCGCTGCCGTCGGGGACCTCGCCCGCCAGCAGCTTCTCCGCCAGCGGATCCTGCAGGTAGCGTTGGACCGCGCGCTTGAGCGGTCGCGCGCCGTAGACCGGATCGTACCCGACCCGCCCCAGCCAGCGCTTGGCCGCCTCGGTCAGGCTGAGGGTGATCTTGCGGTCGGCGAGCAGTTGCTGGACGCGGCCGACCTGGATCTCGACGATCGGGGCCATGTGTTCGGCGGCGAGCCGGTGGAACAGGATGATCTCGTCCAGCCGGTTGAGGAACTCGGGCCGGAAATGCGCCCGCACTACTTCCATCACTTGCGGCTCGACGCTCTCGACGGTCTGGCCATCGTCGAGACTGGCGAGGAACTGGCTGCCCAGGTTGCTGGTCAGGATGATCAGGGTATTGGAGAAATTGACCTCGCGCCCCTGGCCGTCGGTCAGGCGTCCGTCGTCGAGCACTTGCAACAGCACGTTGAACACATCGGGATGGGCTTTCTCGACCTCGTCGAACAGCACCACCTGGTACGGCCGCCGGCGCACCGCCTCGGTCAGCACCCCGCCCTCCTCGTACCCGACATAGCCGGGGGGGGCGCCGATCAGGCGGGCGACGGCGTGCTTTTCCATGAACTCGCTCATGTCGATCCGCACCATCGCCCGGTCGTCGTCGAACAGGAACGCGGCCAGCGCCTTGGTCAGCTCGGTCTTGCCGACCCCGGTCGGCCCCAGGAACAGGAAGCTGCCAAGCGGCCGGTTGGGGTCCTGCAGTCCCGCGCGGGCGCGGCGGACCGCGCGCGCGACCGCCGCCACCGCATCGCGCTGCCCGATCACCCGCGCACCGATGACCTCCTCCATCCGCAGCAGCTTGTCGCGCTCCCCCTGCATCATGCGCTCGACCGGGATGCCGGTCCATTTGCTGACTACGGCGGCGATGTCGTCCTCGGTCACTTCCTCGCGCAGCAGCGCATTGCCTTCCTGGCCGTCGGCCTGGTCGAGCTGCTTTTCGAGTTCGGGTATGCGCCCGTAAGTCAGCTCGCCCGCCCTGGCGAGATCGCCGGCACGCTGGGCCTGTTCGAGCTCAATCCGTGCCGCGTCGAGCTGCTCCTTGAGCTTGCCCTCCGCGGCGATCTTGTCGCGCTCGTTCTGCCACCGGGTGGTCAGCTCGCCCGAGCGCTCCTCAAGGCCCGCCAGCTCGCTGCGCAGCGCCGCCAAACGATCCTTGCTCGCACGGTCGCTCTCCTTGCCCAGCGCCTGCTCTTCGATCTTGAGCTGGATGATGCGGCGGTCGAGGTTTTCGATCTCCTCGGGCTTGCTTTCCACTTCCATGCGGATGCGGCTGGCGGCCTCGTCCATCAGGTCGATCGCCTTGTCCGGCAGGAAGCGGTCGGAAATGTAGCGGCTCGACAGCTGCGCTGCAGCGACCAGCGCGCCATCGGTGATGCGGACCCCGTGGTGCAGCTCGTACTTCTCCTTCAGCCCGCGCAGGATGCTGATGGTGTCCTCGACCGTCGGCTCGGCCACGAACACCGGCTGGAAGCGGCGCTGCAGCGCGGCGTCCTTCTCGACGTATTTCTGATATTCATCGAGCGTGGTCGCACCGATGCAATGGAGCTCGCCGCGCGCCAGCGCCGGCTTGAGCAGGTTGCCCGCGTCCATGGAGCCTTCGCTGGCGCCCGCGCCGATGAGGGTGTGCATCTCGTCGATGAACAGGATGATCTGCCCGTCGGCGCCCTTGACCTCGTCGAGCACAGCCTTGAGCCGTTCCTCGAATTCGCCGCGGTACTTCGCGCCCGCGATCATCGAGCCCATGTCCAGGCTCATCAGCGAACGGCCTTTGAGGCTGTCGGGCACGTCACCGTTGGCGATGCGGATCGCCAGCCCCTCGACCACCGCAGTCTTGCCAGTTCCGGGCTCGCCGATCAGGACCGGATTGTTCTTGGTCCGGCGGGCGAGGATCTGGATCGTGCGGCGGATTTCCTCGTCGCGGCCGATTACCGGGTCGAGCTTGCCGGCGCGCGCCGCCTCGGTCAGGTCGCGGGCGTATTTCTTCATCGCGTCATAGGCATTCTCGGCGCTGGCGCTGTCCGCGTTGCGGCCCCCGCGCAGCGCGTTGATCGCTTCGTTCAAACCTTCGGCGGTCAAGTTGGCGGCCTGCAACGCCTGTCCCGCGGCGGTGGTCCGCGCCAGCGCCAGCGCCAGCAGCAACCGCTCGACCGTGACGTAACTGTCCCCGGCCTTATCGGCGATCTGCTCGGCCTGATCGAGCACGCGAACCGCGTCGTTGTCGAGCCCAGGAGTCTGCTGCGCGCCCGGGCCCGAGACCGCCGGAATCCCGGCGAGCGCCTGATCGACTGATTCCACCGCCGCCTTGGCGTTGCCGCCGGCGCGCGCTATCAGCCCGGCGGCCATGCCTTCGTTATCCTCCAGCAGCGCCTTGAGCAGGTGCTCGGGCGCGATGCGCTGATGGCTCATGCGGATTGCAACCGTCTGTGCGGATTGCAGAAAACCTTTCGCCCGATCGGTGAATTTCTCGAGATTCATGGCTGCCCCTCGTTGTTCAACGCCTTTTCAGATGGCGTGGTATTTCCACGACACAAGGCCTGGTGTGTTAGCCCGTTAAAGGACCTGAAAAAGCGCTAGGGCAAGGCCGATCGACATGCCATTCTGTCCGTTCAGACAGGGGGCCAGTACGCATGGAAGTAGCCGTCGATGGGGGCCTGCCGATAGACCCCGAACTCGATTTCACGCCCAGCCAGCGCCGCCGCGCCATCGCGGCCGCCACCATCGGGAACGGCCTCGAATTCTACGATTTCGTCACGTTCGCGTTCTTCGCGATCGAAATCGGGCACACCTTCTTCCCCTCTCAAAGCGCTTTTGTCAGCCTGATGGCGTCGCTCGGGACATTCTGGGCCGGGTTCCTGACGCGTCCATTGGGCGCTTACGTGCTGGGCGGCTATGCCGATCGCGTCGGGCGCAAGCCGGCAATGTTGCTGAGCATGGTGCTGATGGGGACCGGCATCGCCTTGCTGGCGCTGACCCCCGGCTATGCCCGCATCGGCGTGGCGGCGCCGATAATCGCGGTGCTGGCGCGAATGCTGCAGGGCTTCGCGCTGGGCGGCGAGGTCGGATCGGCGACCGTGTACATGATGGAGAGCGCGACCACCCGCAACCGCGGCTGGACGATGAGCTGGCAAGGCGCCAGCCAAGGCGTGGCGGGGACCGTCGGTGCCGGCGTGGGCCTGCTGCTGAGCCTGTTCCTGACGGGCCCTGAACTGAGTTCGTACGGGTGGCGGATCGCACTGCTGCTGGGCGTCTCGATCGTTCCGTTCGCGATCTGGGTCCGCAATTCGCTGCCTGACACACATGCCGGCGAGCATCGCGCCGAAACGGCCGTGCCCGGCGCATTGCGGACTTACCTGCGGCCCGTCGTGTGCGGCTTCATCATCATCGCCAGCGGGACAATCGGAACCTACATCTTCGACTACATGACCACGTATGGACAGGCGACGTTACACTTGTCCGCCACGGTGTCACAGGGGGGCCAATTTGCCAACAATGCAGTCGGAGTGGTCTCGGTCATGCTCGGCGGCGCACTGAGCGACCGCATCGGCCGCCGCCCGGTACAATTATGGTCGCAGCTCGGGTTCGCGGCGTGCATCGTTCCGTGCTTTATGTGGCTGACGCATGGCCGGGACGCGGTCAGCTTCATTGGCGCGAACCTGCTCATGTCGGCGCTGGGCAATTTCATGAGCGGAGCGACATACGCAGCCATCACCGAAAGCGTGCCGCGCGCGGTCCGCAGCCGCACGTTCGCGCTGGTCTACTCGCTGCCGGTGATGATTTTCGGCGGCAGCACTCAGTTGATGGTCACCTGGCTGCTCCACGTCACCGGCAGCTCGATGGCGATCGCGTGGTACCTGACGGTGGTGACACTGATCGGTGCCGGGGCGATGGTGGCGATGCGCGAAAGCGCCCCGGTCAGGCTGCGGGCAGCGTCCGCTCCCTGACATCGCCCCACTGCGCGCGGCGTTCGATCAGCGATGGGCGGTGTGCTGGAAAGTGCGATGCGCCATGCTATGCTGGCGGCGATGATTCTGCTTCGCCGGGCACTCGCCACCACGCTTTCGTGTGCCCTTGCCTCCTGCGCGACGGCGTCCCGGCCGCAAATCGCCCCGCCCGCCCTGGTTGCCGCCGTGGAGCCCTCGTCGCTCACCCGGCTGGTCGCCCAGGTCGACATCCCGTACCAGCGGTTCACGCTGCCCAATGGGCTGACCGCGCTGATCCACACCGATCGCAAGGCGCCGATCGTGGGGGTGACGATCTATTACCGGGTTGGGTCGAAAAACGAACCGCGCGGCCACACCGGCTTCGCCCATCTGTTCGAGCACCTGATGTTCGGTGGCAGCGAGAACGTGCCCAATTTCGACGCTCCGCTCGAAGCCGCCGGGGCTGGCGGCAGCAATGCCTCCACGTGGTATGACCGGACCGCTTATGTCGAGACCGTGCCGACCGGCGCGCTCGACCTGGCGCTGTTCCAGGAAAGCGACCGCATGGGCCACCTGCTCGGCGCGGTCAGCCAGGACAAGCTCGATAAGCAGCGCGGCGTGGTCCAGAACGAGAAGCGCCAGCGCGACAATCAGCCCTATGGCCTGGTCGAATACAAGATCAACCAGGCGCTGTTCCCGGTCGGCCATCCCTATAACCATTCGGTGATCGGTTCGATGGCCGATCTCGACGCGGCGACGGTATCCGACGTCCATCGATGGTTCGCTGAACACTACGGCCCGAACAACGTCGTGCTGGTGCTGGCCGGCGACATCGACGCGGCGACCGCACGGCCGATGATCGAGCGCTGGTTCGGCGACATCCCGCGTGGACCCGAAGTGGCCCGAAGCACCGCCAGCCCGGTGACTTTGGCCGCTCCCGTAGACCAGCAGATTGCCGACCAGGTTCCCGTTACCCGGATTTACCGGGCGTGGAGCGGGCCGTCCTTGACCGATCCTGACGCAGTGCCGCTGGCGGCCGGGCTCTATGTTCTCGGCGGGCTCGCAAGCTCGCGGCTCGACAATGCGCTGGTGCGCGGCCGCCAATTGGCCGTGGCGGTGACCGCCGGGGCACAGCAGGAGGAGGAAGTCGCGGTACTGCAGGCGACGATGGATGTGAAACCGGGTGTCGACGTGACGCAAGCCGAGACGGCGTTCGGTAAGGTGATTGCCGATTTCATCGCCAGCGGGCCCACTCAGGACGAGCTGCAACGCGCTGCGACCCAACTGGTCTCGGGCCAGATCGGCGCGCTCGAGCTGGTCGGCGGGAACGGCGGCAAAGGCGCCACGCTGGCCGAGGGGCTGCTTTATGCGAGCGATCCGGCCAACTACAAGAAAGAGCTTGTCCGGCTGGCCACGGTCACGCCCGGCGAAGTCCGCGCCGCGCTGCAGCGCTGGCTGACCCGGCCGGCCTATACCCTGACAGTTGTGCCCGGGAAGCGGACCGAGGATGGCGCAGCGCTGGGCGGATGGGGCGACGAGGGCACGGGCCCCACGCTGCCCAAGGATCCACACGCGCCCGTCACGGTCACCCGCACCGGGCCGGCGCGAACCGCCCCGCCGGTGCTGCCGGTGGCCGACGTGACTTTTCCGGCGATCGAGCACGCCCGTCTTTCGAACGGTATCCCGGTCTCGCTCGCCCGCCGAACCGCGATCCCCAAGCTGTCGCTTGCGCTGACGTTTGACGCGGGCGAGGCGGCCGATGGCGGTGCGCGCGCGGGCACCCAGTCGCTGATGATGGACTTGCTCGAAGAGGGCACGGCGACGCGCACCGCCGAGGAAATCGCCATCGCGCAGGAGCGGCTCGGGGCCGCGATCGGCACGGGCACAACGCGCGATACCAGTGCGGTATCGCTGACCGCGCTGACCGCTAACCTGGCGCCGTCACTGGCGCTGATGGCCGACCTGGTGCGCAATCCCGCCTTCGCAACCGCCGATGTCGCGCGAGTCAAAGCGCAGCGGCTGGCCGAGATCGCGCAGGAGCAGGCGGACCCCAGTTCGATCGCCGCGCGCGCCTTCGGGCCGCTGGTTTATGGCGACGCCCATCCCTACGGGTCAGTCGGTGACAGCGGCCGGGCCGCGGTAGTCGAAGCTCTGACCCCGGCGGCGTTGCGCGCCGAGCATGACAAATGGCTCCGCCCCGATCTCGCCCGCATCACAGCCGCCGGCGACGTGACAATGGCCGAGCTCGTGCCCCAGCTCGAAGCCGCCTTTGGCACCTGGCGTGCGCCCGGCACCCCCGCCCCGCGCAAGAATCTCGCCCTGCCGGTCCCGCCACCGCGCCAACGGCTGGTGCTGATCGACCGGCCGAATTCGCCGCAAAGCGTTCTGTTGATCGGCCGCGTGCTGCCGCTCACCGGAACCGCGCGCAACGTCGAAGCGCTCGGTCTCGCCAACGAGGTCCTCGGCAGCGGCTTCCTGTCGCGGCTGATGACTCACTTGCGTGAGGAGAAAGGCTGGACTTACGGCATCAGCAGCGTGGTGCCGTGGTCGCAGGGCCCGCGCACGCTCCAGGTGGTGGCGCCGGTACAAAGCGACCGGACAGCGGATTCGATCCGCCTGATCCTCGCCGACATGGCCGCGTTTCCCGCCACCATGGGAATCGATCCGGTCGAGCTGCAGCGCGCGACCGAGGGCAATATCCGCAATCTGCCCGCCAACTTCGAGACCAACGGCGCGGTCCTGAGCGCCATGCTCCGCAATGAACTGCTCGGGCGGCCGGACAACTACTACGCCACCCTGCCGGCGATCTACCGCGCGCTGGACGCCGCGCGGATCGACGCCGCCGCGCGCCGCTACCTCGGGGCCGACAACCTGACGATCGTGGTGGTGGGCGACCGCGCCAAGATCGAAAGCCAGCTCAAGACACTCAATATGCCGATCGAGGTGCTCGACGCCGCCGCGCTCTAGCGCGGCTTCCCTTTGCCGCCGCCCCCGGGCAGGAAGCCGCCATGGAACCGCCTGCCAGCGAAATCGCGATCCCGCATCTGTCGTTGCCGGCGCTGTTTGCCAAGTTTCTGCGCTTTGGCCTGCTCGCGTTCGGCGGGCCCGTGGCGCAGATCGCGCTGATCCGGCACGCGCTGGTCGACGAGGAAAAGTGGCTTCCGAGCGCGCGTTTCAACCGCTTGCTCGCGGTGATGCAAGTGCTGCCCGGGCCCGAGGCGCATGAGCTGTGCGTTCATCTGGGCCTTATGGCGCGCGGGCGCGTCGGGGGCCTGCTCGCCGGGCTCGGCTTCATGTTGCCGGGGTTCGTGCTGATGCTGGCGTGCAGCTGGGCCTATGCCGAATATATCGTCGGACAGCCGCAGCTGACGCCGGTGTTGCTGGGTGTCCAGGTGGCGGTGCTGGCGGTCATCGCCCGTTCGGTCCAGCGGATCGGGCAACATATCCTGACCGACTGGACGCTCGCTGGAATTGCGCTGCTGGCGGCCGCGGCAACGCTCGCCGGGCTGCCGTTCTGGGTCCCACTGGTGGCCGGTGCCTTCGCCTACTCGCGGCCGGCGCGCCCGGCGGCGGCGCTGGCGCTGGCGGCGGTGCTGACGCTGGGCGCATGGCTGCTGCTGCCGACGGAACCCGCCGCTGCGCTGCTGGGGCGCGCGGGCACGCCGGCGACGACCGCTGCGCTGTTCGTCGCCGGGCTCAAAGGTGGGTTGCTCACGTTCGGCGGCGCTTACACCGCTATCCCCTATGTGCGCGCGGACACCGTTGGGCGCGGCTGGCTGGGCGATGGCGCGTTTCTTGACGGGGTCGCGCTGGCCAATGTCCTGCCCGCGCCGCTGGTTATCTTCGCGACGTTCGTCGGTTACCAGGCCGGCGGATTGCCCGGCGCGTTGGCCGCCACCGCCGGGATGTTCCTGCCCGCGTTCGCGTTCTCGCTGGTGTTCTTCGAACGGCTTGAGCACGTGATCGACCACCCCCGCCTGCAGCGCACGCTCGACGGCGTGGCGGGTGCAGCGGTCGGGATCATTGCGGCAACGTTGATCTTGCTCGGGGTGTCGGCATGGCAGCGGCTTGCCACGCCGCTCCTCGCGCTGCCGATCTTCGCGCTCGCGGCGCTCGCGGCATGGCGGATCAAGGGCAAGTGGGTGACTCCGGCGATCGTCGCCTTCGGCGCCGCGGCGGGGGCCTTGGTGCTGCGCTAGATCCGCCCACGCAGCGCCTGGTAAGCGGCCGCCGCGACGGTGTTGGCGAGGTTGAGCGAACGAACCTTGTCCGAGCGCATCGGCAGGCTGAACTGGCGCCCCGGCCACGCCCGCCAGATGACCTCGGGGATGCCGGTGGTTTCCTTGCCGAAGACCAGCATCGCGTCCTCGGGATAGTCCGGCTCGTAGAACGAGGTCGCGGCGTGTTCCTCGAACAGGAACAGCTGGTCGGCGCGCGGCTGGCGTTCGGCGATGAAGGCGTCCCAGCTGGCGAATTCGGCGAGCCGCACATGCGGCCAGTAGTCGAGGCCCGAGCGCTTCACCCGCGCGTCGGAAATTCGAAAGCCCAGCGGATGGATCAGCACCAGCTCCGCCTCCAGCGCCACGCAGGTACGCCCGACCGCGCCGGTGTTGCCGGGAATGTCGGGCTGGATCAGGACGATGCTCAGCGGCATCGTGCGCTCACCCCAGTTTCTGCTTGAGGACCTGGTTGATCATCTGCGGGTTGGCCTTGCCCTGCATGGCTTTCATCGTCTGGCCGACGAAGAACCCGAACAGGGCTTCCTTGCCGCCGCGATACTGGGCGACCTTGTCGGCATTGGCGGTCAGGATCGCGTCCACCGCGGCTTCGATCGCGCCGCTGTCGCTTTCCTGCCGCAGGCCTTCGCGTTCGACGATCGCGCTGGCGCCGTCGCCGGTCGCGAGCATGGTTTCGAGCACCTGCGTGCCGATGGTGGCGGAGATCGTGCCGTTGCCGACCAACGCCAGCAGTTCGGCCGCCTGGGCCTGGCTGACCGGGCTGCTGGCAAGCTCGTGGCCGCCCTTGTTGAGCGCGCCGAAGAATTCCGAGATCAGCCAGTTGGCGGTCGGCTTGGCGACATCCGCCTCGGCCTTGCCTTGCGCCGCTGCTGCGGCGGCCAGCAGGACTTCGAACCAGCGCGCGGTCTCGACCTCGGCGGTCAGGACATTGGCGTTGTAGGCGCTCAGCCCGAAAGCCTCGACAAACCGCCGCCGCTTGGCGTCGGGGAGTTCGGGCAAGCTGGCGCGGCATTCGTCGAGAAACGCCTGGTCGAGCTCGAGCGGCAGCAGGTCGGGATCGGGAAAATAGCGGTAATCGTGCGCGTCTTCCTTGCTCCGCATCGACCGGGTCGTCCCGGTGCCGGGATCGAACAGGCGGGTTTCCTGGACGATCGCGCCGCCGTCCTCGATCGCTTCGACCTGGCGGCGCGCCTCGTGTTCGATGGTCTGCATGACGAACCGCACCGAGTTGACGTTCTTGGTCTCGGTCCGCGTGCCCAATTCGCCGCCCGGCTTCCTGACGCTGACGTTGACGTCGGCGCGCATCGAGCCTTCTTCCATGTTACCGTCGCAGCTGCCGACATAGCGCAGGATCGAACGCAGCTTGCGAACATAGGCGCCGGCCTCGGCAGGCGAGCGCATGTCGGGGCGGCTGACGATCTCCATCAGCGCGACGCCCGAGCGGTTGAGATCGACGTAGCTCATGCTCGGATGCTGGTCGTGCATCAGCTTGCCCGCGTCCTGCTCGACATGGATCCGCTCGATACCGATCACCTTGTCGCCCGCGATGCCGGCTTTCTCGTCCGCGTCGATGGTCAGCGTGCCTTCGCCCACCAGCGGATGGTACAGCTGGCTGATCTGGTAGCCCTGCGGCAAATCGGCATAAAAGTAGTTCTTGCGGTCGAACCGGCTCCACGGATTGATCTGCGCCTCGATCGCCATGCCGGTGCGGACCGCCTGGCGGATGCACTCGCGGTTGGGCACCGGCAGCATGCCGGGCATGGCCGCGTCGACCAGCGAAACTTGCGCGTTGGGTTCGGCCCCGAACTCGGTCGAGGCGCCGGAGAACAGCTTGGCCTTGCTGCTGACCTGGGCGTGGACTTCGAGCCCGACCACGACTTCCCAGTCGCCGGTCCGGCCGTGGATGCGATAAGCGGTTTCAGTCATGGCCCGGGCGATACCGGCGCTTGGGCCGGGATGAAAGTACCAGATTGCGGGGCGACTGGCGCCGTTGTCGGCCCGAGGCGGCGGGTCCAGTGGCGCGTAGGCTCCTCGATGAAGCGCCACGCCAGCCACGCCGCCATCAGTGCCAGCGCGGTCAGGCCCAGCGTGATCAGCGTGGCCAGCCACAAGGGCGGAGCGACACGGAGCAAGCCGAAGGTGTTGCGCCCCGGCCTGATCCAGTCGGCATGCCCGGCCGCGGCAAACACGCGCGGCAGGAAGCGGTTGGACAGGATGACGAAGACCAAGTGGACCATGTAGAGCGCGAACGACAGCTGGCCGAGCCTGACCAGCGGGCGCATTTGCAGCGCGCGGCTGGCGATCCCCCCGTCACGCGCTAACACCAGCACCATCGCGGCGTACAGCGCGTCCGCAAGGGGGATCGACGCGGCGGACTTGCCCGGCATCCACAGCAACCCCACAAACGCGGCGAGGAGCCCGCATTCGGCAACGCTCAACACCGCCGCGCCGGGCTGCACCCGCAGCAGGCGCCGGTGGAGCCAGAAGCACCCCACCCCGAGCGGGAATCCGAGCAACCCGCGCTGGAGCAGGCGGCTGAAGCCGATGACGTTGAACCCGCTGTGCAGCGCCCAAGCCGATGCGCCGGCCAACCCCAGCGCCACGGCGATCGCCCACCGCCCGCGCCCGAACAGCGCGGCCGCGAGGATGTAGACCACCAGCTCGACCGCCACCGCCCAGCTGACCGGCGCGTAAAAATTGCCCGCCCCGCGCACGAACGCGTCGAACAGGAACACCCCGCGCGCCAGCTCGGAGAGCGAATGGCTTTCGTGCAGCACCGGGCGGAAGACGAGGAATTCGAGCGCCACGAACAGCGCCACGGTGACGATGTGAAGCGGATAGAGCCGACCCAGCCGCACCAGCAGGAAGCCGCCGCGCGGATAGCCGTGTGCCAGTCGCGCGCCATAGCTGGCGGCGATCACGAAGCCCGACAGGATGAAGAAGAAATCGACCAGGATCCAGCCCGAGCGAAACGGCGTGAACCCGGCGACCCAACCGAAATCGCCCATGTGGTAATACATCACGCTGATCGCGGCGATCCCGCGTAGCGAATCGAGCGCGATGAACCGCTCCGCACCGGCCGGGCGGGCGGCAGGCGTGGTTACCACCATTTCTCCGGCCGTGCGGTGAAGCCGGCGCGCTGCTCGATCGCCAGCCCGGCGTCGAGCACGCCCTGTTCGTCGAACGGGCGGCCGATGATCTGCAGGCCGAGCGGCAACCCATCGGCGTTAACCCCGGCGGGCACGCTCATCGCCGGCAGCCCGGCGAGGCTGGCGGGGACCGAGAACACGTCGTTAAGGTACATCGCCAACGGATCGTCGAGCTTGTCGCCCAGCGCGAAAGCGGCGTTGGGCGTGGTCGGGGCGAGGATCACGTCGCACCGCGCCCACGCCTCGGCGAAGTCGCGCGCGATCAGCGCGCGGACCTTTTGCGCCTGGGTGTAATAGGCATCGTAGAACCCGGCCGAGAGCACGTAAGTCCCGATCAGGATGCGGCGCTTGACCTCCTCGCCGAAGCCGGCGGCGCGGGTCGCGGCGTACATGTCTTGCAGGTTGGCGCCCGCCGGAAGCTCGCGCAGGCCATAGCGCACGCCGTCATAGCGCGCGAGATTGCTCGACGCTTCGGCCGGGGCGATGATGTAATAGGCGGGCAGCGCATATTTCGTATGTGGCAGGCTGATATCGACGACTTCGGCGCCCGCGTCCTTGAGCCAGGCAATGCCCTGGTCCCAGCTCTTGAGGATTTCCGCGTCGGTTCCGTCCATCCGATATTCGTGCGGGATGCCGACCCGCTTGCCGGCCATGTTCGCATCGAGCGATGTGCTCCACGCGGGCACCGGAAGGTCGAGGCTGGTCGAATCCTTGGCATCGAACCCGGCCATCGCTTCGAGCATGATCGCGCAATCGGTCACGTCGCGCGCCATCGATCCCGCCTGGTCGAGGCTGCTGGCGAACGCAACCACACCCCACCGGCTGCACCGGCCGTACGTGGGCTTGATGCCGCAGATCCCGGTCAGCGCGGCGGGCTGGCGGATCGAGCCGCCGGTGTCGGTTCCGGTGGCGGCGGGGGCGAGGCGGGCGGAAATCGCCGCGCTCGAGCCGCCCGAGGAGCCGCCGGGCGCGAGCGCGGCATTCCCGCCGCGGGTCCGCCACGGGCTGATGACATTGCCGAAATACGACGTCTCGTTGGACGAGCCCATCGCGAACTGGTCCATGTTGAGCTTGCCGAGCATCCCCGCGCCCGCGTCCCACAGCTTTTGCGAAACGGTGCTTTCGTATTGGGGAATGAAGCCTTCGAGGATGTGGCTCGCCGCGGTGGTCTGGACGCCGCGCGTGGCGAACAGGTCCTTCATCCCGATCGGCACACCCGCCATCTTGCCCAGCGGCTGGCCCGCCGCGCGGGCCGCGTCGACCCGGCCGGCAGCTTCGAGCGCGCGCTCGGGCGTGGCGACGATGAACGCGTTGAGCGCCCCGGCGGCGGCGACGTTGGCGTTGAACGCCGCGGCCACTTCGCGCGCCGAAAACGCGCCCCCGGCAACCCCGTCGCGGATCGCCTTGACGCCGAAGTCGGTCAATTTACTCAAAGCTCGTCGCCCTGAACTTGTTTCAGGGTCCATCGCGCCGCTAACGCGGATGTCGCCGCTGTAGCGCGTCTTTTGTGATGGATCCCGGAACACGAGCCGCTGCGCGGCTGTCTGGGATGATCGCTTGAAAATGCCGGCATTTTCATTCGATCACCTTCGGAACACCGAAGAACCCGTGCTCGGGCGCGGGGGCGTTGGCGAGCACTTCGTCGCGCACCCCGCCGCCGGTCAGCGGGTCGGCATCGACCACGTCGTCGCGCAGGCGCAGCTTCTGCGGGATCACCGCGGTCATTGGCTCGATGCCGCTGACATCGACTTCGCCGAGCTGTTCGACCCACCCGAGGATGCCGTTAAGTTCGGGCACCATCCGGTCGAGGTCGCCCGCGTCCATGCGGATGCGCGCCAGGCTGGCGATCTTGGCCACGGTTGCACGGTCTACTGACATGGCGCGCGCGTTAGCGGGGGCCCTCGCCCCCGTCTAGGTCCGAGCCCAGGTCGAGCGGCTGTCCGATCGGTTTTCCGTCGATCATGATCGCGCGCGTCTTCCCTACCGCGACCACCGAGTCCGCCCCCAGCGCGGTCGCCGGACGGTCGGCCGGCAGCTGCCGCACCAGCGCCGCGCCCGGCTTCGACACCAGCAGTTCGTAGCTGCCCGACTGGACAAGCGCGATCCGTCGCCCGCCCCCGGGCGCTGCCTCGACATCGAGCGCGACGCAGCGGTCCTGGCATAGAAACGCATTGGCGATCAGGTAATCGAGCACTTGCTGGCGCAGCTCGGGATCATCGGGAGTGACCCGCAGCTTGAAATCGGCGCGCGTGCGGTTGGTCCGGTCGAACGTCGCGTAAGTCCGTTCCTTCTGCGCCAGTGCGCTGCTTGCCAGTTCTGCCACCTTGGCGTCGCCGGCGCGTCGCAGTCGGGCCAGCGCGCGGCGGCCCGATTCGCCGAAATCCCACCGCAGCGCGGCAAAATCGAACTTTGCGGCGCTTACCTGGCCCGACTCCAGCCGGTGAAGCTGGTTGCCGGCCGAAATCCGCCCGAAATCGAGTATCGGCAGCGCCAGCAGCAGCGCCAGCCCGCAGGCACCCAGCGCGAGGATGAAGTTGGCGTGGCGCAACTGGGTCGTCCAGCCGGTGCGCCGCCCGCGAAGCAGCGCGCCCCAATAGCCGAGCCCCCAGGCGCACGCGACAACGATCGCGACGAGCCCCCACAACCGCTCCGGCGCGAGGCCGTACTGGTTGAGGCGCAGGCCCATCGACACCGCGGCGAACACCGCCAACGGCAGGATCACCACGGCCAGGACTAGTGCGGCGATCCGCATCGTACGGTTGCGCGTCATCGCGGCGTCGTCCTGACGCAAGATCGCGCTGGTGAGCACGAACGCCCCGGCTGCGCAGGCGAGCAGCACCGGGGTGGCGCTGCGGGTCGCTTCCCACAGCACTTGCGGGCCCGACACCGCGCTCGCGAGCAGGAACACCACCAAGCCGGCCGCCAGCGGCACCGCGAGCAGCGAGGCGACCAGCAGCACCACTGTCTGCAGCGTGGCGATCACCTTGGCCTGATTGCGCAACGTTCCGAGCGCGGCGCCGAACGCGAGGCCCGAATACGTCCACCCGAACCAGCCATCGTTCATCAGCTCGCGCAGGACATCGAGCTTGAGCAGGTGAAACAGCTCGCTCAGCACCACCAGCACCAGCCACGACAACCCGGTGAACGCCAGCGAACCGGCGGCGAAGATCGCGTCGGTCCAGACGTGGTGGAACACCTCAGTGTAAGGCGTGGCCAGCCGCCGGTGCCGAAAACTGGCCTGGAACAGCGGCAACGCCAGCGCGCTGGCGACCGCGCCGGCGGCAAAGCCGTACTGTTCGTCCGCCAGTTGGTCGCCGTATTGTACCGCGCGCCACGCGAGCCCCGCCATGACCGCGCCGATCAGGGCCGCGAACACCGCCGGTTCGCGCCACCGCTCGCGCTCGACGGTGAAGCCGGCGGCAATCGCGCCGAAGAACAGGAATGCCGCTACGGCCATCTGCCAGGCCACCGCGGCATGGCCGCCGGTGACAAGATTGATCGCGAGGCCGGCCGCGGCGAACAACCCCGCCAGCAGCCATGGCCTGAGCGGCCAGTCGATCGCGTGCGGTTCGCTCGTCGCTTCGGTCATGCCCTGCTCCCTGGCGCCATCATGCCTGACAGCATGGCACGCGCCAACGGATCAGGCATGAGCAAGAGGTGAGGTTTCGCTGAAAAACCTCACCCGGCGCGCGACGCGGACTACGGCCTGGGGAGCGGGGCGGGCGCCGGAGCTGTGGCCGGTGCGGGTGGCGGAGCAGGCGCACCCGGCGGAGTTGCCCCCGGCTTGGCCTGCTGCGCCGCCATCATCTGCTGCAGCACCTGGAAGCGGCGTTCGGCTTCGGGCAGGGCCATGAAATCGATCAGCTCAATGTCGAAAGTCAGGTCGGCGTTGGCCGGAATCGGCGAACCGGGGGGCGGGCTGGCGCCGTAAGCTTTCTCGGCCGGAATGGTGACGGTGTACTTGCCGCCCTTCTGCATCTCCATCACCGCGTCGCGGAAGCCCGGGATCATCCCCGACAGCTGCATCGGATAACCTTCGGGCAAGATGCCCTTGACCGGCAGCTGCGGGTCCTGCGACTTGTCGAACACGGTGCCGTTCTTGAGCTTGCCGGTATAGCGCAGGAACACCACGTCGTCCGCCTTGGGGTGCGCGCCCGTGCCCGCCGTCAGGGTGTCCACGTCCACGCCCTTGGGCGCCGACCACCACGCGAACGCGCCGGCAATGGCCAGGCCGATCAGAATGCCGAGCAGCAGCATCAGCAGCGATGTCTTGCTGACCGGCTTGAGCGGAACGCGGGTGACTTCGGTCATGGGTTAATTCCTGAAAAAGCAAAGGGGCGCCGAGCCTCACGCCCGCGCCCCTGTGTCCGGTCCGGCCAGCGCGTGCCGGCCGGGTTACTTGCCGCCGTCGCGTTCCACGCGCTTGCGCTCAAGCTTGCGGGCGCGGCGGATCGCGGCGGCTTTTTCGCGAGCGCGCTTCTCGCTCGGCTTCTCGTAATGGCGGCGCAGCTTCATCTCGCGATAGACGCCTTCCCGCTGCAGCTTCTTCTTGAGCGCGCGCAGGGCCTGCTCGACGTTGTTATCGCGAACCATGATCTGCATAAATCAATGCCACCTTTTCGAATTCATCCGGGAGAGCCCGCGTGATCGGCGCGGGTTGCACCATGCTATTTTGACAGGACACGCGCCGAATCCGCACGCGGACCGGCCCGAAGTGGGGCGCCGATAAGCCAAACCGCGGGCAAAGGCAAGTTCCCGGTCAGCATTTGCCGATCCGCGGTGCGGTGGCTAAGGCGAGCCCGATGAACGCCCCCTCCCCCCTGCTGGCAACGTCCTACGTCGCGCTGGGGGGCGCGATCGGGTCGGTGCTGCGCTATCAGACCGGCCGCGCGCTGACGAGCCTGCTCGGAACACAGGTTGTCGGCAGTTTTCCGTGGGCGACGCTGACCGTCAACGTCGCCGGCAGCCTGGCGATGGGCGTGCTGGCCGGCTGGCTGGCGCGGTTTGGACCGCACGGGTCGTCAGTGGGCGGCGAGCCCTGGCAGCTGTTCATCGGGATCGGCCTGCTCGGCGGGTTCACCACCTTCTCCAGCTTCAGCCTTGAGATGATGCTGCTGATTGAGCGCGGCCAGCCCGCACAAGCGGTGCTCTACGCCGCCGTGTCGCTGCTGGCGGGGCTGAGCGCGCTCTATATCGGCCTGATCGCGATGCGGCTCGCCTGATGACCGATCCTGAACCCACCCACGTCGCCGCCACCGTGCGCCAGTTCACGGTGGCTCCCGACGACGACGGGATCCGCCTCGACCGCTGGTTCAAGCGCCACTTGGCGCAAGTCGGCTTCGCCACCGTCTCGCGGTGGGCGCGCACCGGGCAGCTGCGGGTCGATGGCGGGCGGGTCAAGCCCGAGGATCGGCTGGCGGCGGGCCAGGTGCTACGCGTTCCGCCCGGCGGCGACCTGGCCAAACCGCCGCGCGCCAGGCCCGAACTGAGCGACGAGGACCGCGAGCGCGCGGCCGCCATGCTGTTCTTCAAGACCGATGCGGCGCTGGTGCTCAACAAACCCCCCGGCCTCGCCACCCAGGGCGGGACCGGCACGACCCAGCACGTCGACCGCCTGCTCGACGCTTACGCCGAGGAGGACGAACCGCGCCCGCGGCTGGTCCACCGGCTCGACAAGGATACCAGCGGCGTGCTGCTGATCGCCCGCACGCCCGGCAGCGCAGCGTTTTTTTCCCGGCGCTTTTCGGGGCGCTCGGCCAAGAAGACGTACTGGGCGCTGGTGGTCGGCGTGCCCGCCGTGGCCGATGGCACGATCGACGCCCCGCTGTCCAAGCAGCCCGGCAGCGGCGGCGAGAAGATGCATGTCGACGAGGCGAACGGCCAGCCGGCCCGGACCCGCTATCGCGTGATCGACCGCGTCGGCAACCGCGCCGCGTGGGTCGAACTGCAGCCGATGACCGGCCGCACGCACCAGCTGCGCGTCCACATGGCGGCAATCGGCCATCCCATCGTCGGTGACGGCAAATACGGCGGGCCCGAAGCCTTCCTGACCGGCAGCGTGAGCCGCAAAATGCATCTTCACGCCCGCCGGCTGGTGATCGATGCGCCCAAGGACAGCGACGGAGGCGGGGGCAAGATCGACGTCACCGCCGAACTGCCCGAGCATTTCGCCGCCAGCCTCGACCAGCTCGGCCTCGATCTCGCGCTCGGCGACGCGATGCCGTCCGAAGCATCGCCCTCGCCCGGCAAGGCCGAGAAGAAGCAGGCCGCCAAGGCCCACGCCAAGCAGTACCGCAAGGCCCGCCGCGGTGAACGCCGCACGCGCCGCGTGGCGGATGGCACCAAGAGCCGCAAGTGAGCGTGTCCGACGGGACCCGCCTTGCGGTGTTCGATTGCGATGGGACGCTGGTGGACGGGCAGGCGGCGATCTGCGCGGCGATGGCCGAAGGTTTCGCCGCCGCCGGGCTGGCCGCGCCCGATCCGCACCAGGTACGCCGCATCGTCGGGTTGAGCCTGCCCGCCGCCATCGCCCGCCTCGCGCCCGGCACTCCGCCCGAGGCGCAGCAGCGGGTGGTCGATAGCTACAAGCAGGCGTTCTTCCGCGCCCGCTCGGACGGATCGCTGCACGAACCGCTGTTCGACGGCATCGCCGACTTGCTCGCCCGATTGCACGCCGCCGGTTGGACGCTCGGGGTCGCGACCGGCAAGTCGGACCGCGGGCTCGCGGGGTGCCTCGCCAAACACGGCGTGACGGGGCTGTTCAAAACGCTCCAGACCGCCGACCGCCACCCGTCCAAGCCCGACCCCGCCATGCTCGAAGCCGCGATGGCCGAGGCCGGCGCAAGTCCGGCGCACACGGTGATGATCGGCGATACCTCCTACGATATCGAGATGGCCCGCGTGGCCGGAGTGCGTGCGCTGGGGGTGGCGTGGGGCTATCACGATCCGCACGAATTGTTGGCCGCCGGGGCCGAAGCAGTGGCGCAATCGCCGGCCGAGCTGGAGGACTTGTTGCGATGATCGACGACGATGACGCCGTAGCGCGCACCCGCTATTTCACCATCCAGGCGCTGCGTATCGCCGGGGTGGCGCTGGTGCTGGTGGGGATCCTGATCGTGCGCGGCCGGATCGCGGTCGATCCCGTGGCCGGCTATGCGTTGGTCGCCGTGGGCCTGGTCGACATCTTCGCGGTGCCCATGGTGCTCGCCCGCAAATGGCGCACCCCGCCCGAATGAAGCGTTTCTGGACGGACGTGACGGTGGCGCAAGCCGATGGCGGGTTCCGGGTGGCGCTCGACGGGCGCGCGCTCCGCACCCCGCGCGGCGCGCCGCAGGTGGTGCCGACCCGGGCCTTGGCCGACGCGCTGGCGGCCGAGTGGCGCGCGCAAGGCGAGGTGGTCGATCCCCGCCGCCTGCTGCTGCGCGACCTGACCGACCTCGCGCTCGACGTTGTCGTGGCCGACCGCGCCGACGCCGTCGCGCGGCTTGTGCCCTACGGTGACACCGACACACTGTGTTATCGCGCCGATCCCGACGATCCGCTCTACCGCCGCCAGCTGGCCTTGTGGGAGCCAGTGCTGGCCGCCGCCGAGCGGCGCCTCGGCGTGCGCTTCGAACGCACCAGCGGCGTGCTCCACCGACCCCAGCCACCCGCCACGCTGGCGCGCCTGCGCGAGCGGGTGGAAGGCGAGAGCGCGTTCACGCTGGCCGCGCTACTGACGATGGCGCCGCTGACCGCATCGCTGACCACCGCGCTCGCCGCGCTCGAGCCGGACGCGGACATCCCCGCGCTGTTCGCCGCGGCCAATTGCGAGGAAGACTGGCAGGCCGAGCAATGGGGCTGGGATGGCGACGCCGAGCACCACCGCGCGGCGCGGCTGGCGGTGTTCACGGCGGCGGCGCGGTTCGCGCGGCTGGCGCAAAACCAGGCCACTTAGCCGCAATGTCTGCAATTGATGTCGTGGACGGCGCTCCATTCGACCGGCAGATTTGCTGGTCAATGTGGAGAGGAGAGCACGATGGAAGCGATTGCAGTGATTGGCATCGACCTGGCGAAGTCGGTGTTTCAGGTTCAT
>JBDSUJ010000093.1:0-5132 GCA_039927815.1 Croceibacterium sp.
GAGCGCCCAGCTTGGCGCGCTCCTCCTTGCTCAGCGCCTGTTCGAGCAGGGTGCCGAAAATCGCCGGCTCTACCTTGCGCCAATTCTGGCGCGCTGCCTCGTAAAGGTTGTGAACGAGGAAACCGCCCAAAGGGTAGGTCCGGCTGTTCTCGAACAGCTTGCCATTGAAATAATGGACCTCCGCCTCGATCGCGTGGGCGAAGCGATTGCCCGGATCGGCATTGTTCATTTTTTCGAACAGGTCGCGCAATCCGTTGGCGAACAACGCGTCGTTAGATTCAGCGCGCTTGAGGAAGCCTTTGAAGCTCTCGGCCGGCAGCAGTCCAATATCCTCGGCAAACATGCAGAACAGGACCCGCATGAGGAACAGGAAGGCTTCTTCGATCTCCTCGTTCCGTTTCCCCGGAGACAGGCCACGCGCGGTAATTCCTTCTTCCAGGTACTTGCTTACCTCGGCCAGGTCCGGCAGTTCGATCCGGTAACTCTGCTTGTCCGGAAAGAAGCCGTAGCCGCGCCCGTTGCCGGTGTAGTCGAATTCGATCTCGAATGCCCGGCCGACGTCGCACACGATGATGAACGGCGCGGGGGGGTGATCGCCGGGCAGGTTCTTGGCGTAGTTTTCCGCCTGTGCGCGGGCGCCGTCCATCAGCTTGTCATAGCGCGCGCCGGATGGGGCGCGGGGCGCGCTTTCGGCCGGGTCGAACAGGTCCGGCGTGCGCCTCTGCGCCTCGCTCAGCAGAGATTGCTTGGCCTCCATGATGAAGCAGCCGCGCTTGTAGAGATCGATCGAGCCGCCGGCCTTGAGCGAGCGGAACGAGCCGCCCGGGACGCTGCCCTCGAACTCGTACGTCCCGAGCTTGCCGGCCTCGGCGACGCCGCTGGGGCGCGGCAGGCCGAGCGCTTCGCACAAGTCGTGGACGAACGTCGCGAAGTTGGAGCGCTCCGCGCCGCCTTTCTGGCCCCACCATTTCGCGATCAGCTGTTCGACGGTCACTCATGCCCCCCGCCGCGCTTAGTGCCCAAGGGTGGGCGCAGCGGCAAGCAGAAGGCGAGCATTTTCCTACACGCCCGGCAGGTGCTAGGTTCGAGTCGGCTCTTTGTTACTGTCGATTGTCACCGCAAAATCGTCATGCGTCACTTGGGCGATGATCGAGAAGTTAGGGTATTGGCGCGCCGCCCATCGTCACGATGGCTCAGGCGGCTTTCCTGAGCTCCAGCTCGAGCCGGTCCCAGATTTCGACCAGCGCGCCGGTCAGGTCGTGCATCATCGTTTCGGAATGCGCGGGCCCGGGGGTGAAGCGGAGCCGTTCGGTGCCGCGCGGCACGGTCGGGAAGTTGATCGGCTGGACGTACACGCCGTACTCGGCGAGCAGGATGTCGCTGATCTTCTTGGCCCGGACCGGGTCCCCGACCATCAGCGGGACAATGTGGGTGGTCGAAGGCATGACCGGCAGCCCGGCATCGGCGAACAGGCGCTTGAGCAGGGCGGCGGACGCCTGCTGGCCCTCGCGCTCGACGTTGCTGGACTTGAGGTGCTTGACCGATGCGAGGACCCCGGCGACCAGCACCGGGCTGAGCGAGGTGGTGAAGATGAACCCAGGCGCATAACTGCGGATGCAGTCGACGATCTTGGCGTCGGCCGCGATGTAACCGCCCATCACGCCGAAGGCCTTGCCCAGCGTGCCTTCGATGATGTCGATGCGGTGGGCGGCCTCATCGCGTTCGGAGATGCCGCCGCCGCGCGGGCCGTACATCCCGACCGCATGGACCTCGTCGATGTAAGTCAGCGCGCTGTACCTGTCCGCCAGGTCGCAGAACGCGTGGATCGGGGCAACGTCGCCGTCCATCGAATAGACGCTTTCGAACGCGATCAGCTTGGGGACGCTCGGGTCTTCGGCGGCGAGCAGTTCTTCGAGGTGCGCCGGATCGTTGTGGCGAAAGATGCGCTTCTCGCACCCCGAATTGCGGATGCCGGCGATCATGCTGGCGTGGTTCATCTCGTCGGAGAAGATCACGCAGCCCGGCAGCAGCTTGGCCAGGGTCGACAGCGTGGCATCGTTGGAGACGTAGCCGCTGGTGAACAGCAGCGCCGATTCCTTGCCGTGGAGGTCGGCCAGCTCGTGCTCCAGCTCGATGTGGTAGTGCGTGTTGCCACCGATATTGCGCGTGCCGCCGCTGCCCGCGCCGACATTGTGCAGCGCCTCTTCCATCGCCGCGACCACCTTGGAATGCTGGCCCATCGCGAGGTAGTCGTTCGAACACCACACGGTGATCGGCTTGGGCCCGTTGTGCCCGGCAAAGCAGCGCGCGTCGGGGTACGATCCCTTGTTGCGCAGGATGTCGATGAACACGCGATAGCGGCCCTCGCCATGGAGCCGGTCGATTGCCTGGTCGAAAATGTGATCGTAGTTCAGCGGACTGATCCCTGCCGTCGTTGGCCGCCCATTAGGCCAAGCTCGGTGCGCTTTAAAGCGCAGACTTTGCGAGTGACTCGCATCAGAACCGCTCATTCCGCTCAAGCCCATAACGCCGCAGGGCCGGAAGCAACCTGGCCATGTCCCGTGGATCGCCCGTGAATAGCGCCAGGTCAGACTCGTTGCGCGTGAAAGTCTGGCCCCGGGTGAGAACCGCGATTCGCCTGGCGATACCCTGCGAGCCGTCGACCAGACTGACGTTACCCAGCGCCTCGCGCAACTCGTCCTCCAGCAACGGGAAATGGGTGCAGGCCAAGACAACGGTGTCGATCGCGTCACCGCCGGGTTGCGCACGCAGGCCTGCCGCGGCCTCGACGAAAACCGCGGGATCGGGTGTTTCGCCGCGCATCTTGACCTCGGTCGCCGCAACCAGCGCGGGCGCGGCAAAGCGGATCAGGCGCTTGCCCGCCGCGAACTCGGCCTCGAGCTGGTCGACGTAGCGCTGGCGGATGGTGGCGGCGGTACCGAGCAAGCCGATGGTGCCGGTTTTGGTCAGCGCCGCAGCTGGTTTGATCGCCGGCACCGTGCCGACGATCGGCACCTGCAGCACGTCGCGGACCATCCCCAGCGCGATGGTCGAGGCGGTATTGCAGGCGATGGTGATCAGGCGAGGGCGGTAGCGTTCCGATAGGCGCCCGAGCAGACCGGCGACACGCGCCGCGATCTCCGCTTCGGACTTTTCGCCGTAGGGCAGGCCGGCGGTATCCGCGGCATAGATCACTGGCGCGTCGGGCAGCACCTTGCGCAGCTCGGCGAGCACGGTGAGCCCACCGACGCCCGAATCGAACAACAGAATCGGCGCAGTCGCATCCATTTTCGAAGAATCGGCCCCCGCTCATCCCGAGCTCATCGCGCAGCTGTCTTTACTTTGACGCGCGAAAAATCAAAGCAGTGCCATGGAGTGGTTCACCGCCGCGTTGCTGGGATATGGGCTCGGGTCGGTCCCGTTCGGGCTCTTGTTGGCGCTGGCCACTGGGAAAGGCGATATTCGCCGCATAGGGTCGGGCAACATCGGGGCCACCAACGTTCTGCGCACCGGCAACAAAGGACTGGCGGCAGCGGTCGCGCTACTCGATATCGGCAAGGGCTTCGTAGCAGTATGGCTGGCCGGCCAATGGTGGCCCGACGCGCTTGGGCTTACCGCGCTGGGCGCGGTTGTCGGTCATTGCTTCCCAGTGTGGCTGAAATTCAAGGGCGGCAAAGGCGTCGCGACTACTGCCGGCGTGTGTTTTGGGCTGTGGTGGCCGATCGGCGCCACCTACGCCGCAGTCTGGCTCGTCGTGATGGTAATCACACGGATTTCATCGCTTGCTGGCATCTGTGCTGTCGTAGCTGCCCCGCTTGCGGCCTTGGCGATTGGCCCGTTGGAGCTAGTGCCGGTGCTCGCCGTCATCGCAGCCATCGTGATCTGGCTCCACCGCGCAAATATTGGGCGCCTACGCGCCAGGACCGAGCCCAAGGTCGGCAACAAGCCGTGAATGCGCCCGTTTCGATCGACCAGGACGAAGCCTTCGCGCGTATCCGCCTGCTGCGCTCGCCGAATGTCGGCCCGATAAGCTACGCTCAGTTGCTGCGCCGTTTCGGCACCGCAGCCCGCGCCATTGATGCCCTGCCAGATCTCGCAGGCCGGGCGGGGCGTTCATATCGCGTCGCCGCCTGTAACGGGATCGAACGCGAGGTTGGTGCGGTCCGCGCGGCAGGGGCGCGGTACCTGTTCCACGATTCGCCAGGTTATCCGACGCTTCTTGGTCAGATCGAAAGCGCCCCGCCGATACTCATTTTCCGGGGCGACTTGTCACTGGCCGAAAGATCATGCGTGGCGGTGGTCGGTGCGCGAAATGCGTCGGCCGCCGCAGTAAAGCTCGCACGCGATTTTTCGGCTGCGCTTGTCGATGCGGGATTCGTCGTCGTTTCGGGCTTGGCGCGCGGCATCGACGGTGCGGCTCATGATGGCGCGATCCGCAGCACCATCGGGGTTATCGCAAGCGGCATCGACATCGCTTACCCGCCGCAGCACGCCGCGCTTCAGCAACGTATCGCGAGCGAAGGGCTTCTGCTCGCCGAACAGCCTCCCGGGACGGAACCTCGCGGGAGCCACTTCCCGAGCCGCAACCGGATCATCGCCGGGCTCGCGGCCGGCACGCTGGTGGTCGAGGCGGCACCCAAGTCCGGTTCGCTGATTACCGCGCGGCTGGCGGGCGAAGCGGGGCGTGAAGTGATGGCCATCCCCGGCAGCCCGCTAGATGCGCGAAGCCATGGTTGTAATCAGCTGATCCGCGACGGTGCCGTGCTAGTTCAGACGCCTGAAGATGTGGTGGAACTGCTGTCAAGCTTCGACGGAACTTTGCGGTCCACGGTTCGCGAAACGGCAACTCAGTTTGATACCGCGGAAGCGGAGCCGACTGAGGGACCAGCCGAAATCGCAACTCTGCTGACAAGCGCTCCTATCGCGATCGATGAACTGGTCCGGCAAAGCGGTACGAGTCCGGGGGCGGTGCAGCTGGCCGTCCTGGAACTGGAGCTTGCGGGGCGCCTGGTACGGCATGCCGGGGGACGAATCTCGTTGGCGTGACCGGGCAAATTGACGCGCTGAGACGACCGTGCCAGTCGAGTGCAAGGCAACAGGGGGGCAATTATGACTCACGGAACTTGGCGCAT
>JBDSUJ010000094.1:0-42368 GCA_039927815.1 Croceibacterium sp.
TTCCGCAGACTCATTCCAAAACGCGCGATCGTAAGACTCCTAGCTAGACCGCGGCCTTATTCATTTATCACCAAACAACCGTTAACGATCGGGACGATGGCGCTGATTGCGGCGCAGCCCGTCGATAGTGGCGGCCGCTTGCAATGGTTTGGCGCGCATTCATGGCGACTGCCGAGGCGGGTGGGATCGGCGGGGTGTGCCTGATCTGGACACGCGGCGTCGATAAAGTGGGTTTTTCGCCTCTCCAAGTATGGTAAACGCCGCCGCAATGGATCGGCGCCGTTGACACGGTGGGGGACGCGTAGTGCTAGCGATGACGTTCAAGGAGGAACGACAGGTGGCGAGGGAGCTTTCGCCGCGCGTCTCGTGGCCGACGCTGCGACTGGCGGTTCTGCTCCCGCTGGCGCAGGCCGGTCTTATCGCCGCCGCACTGACCGGCACGATCCCGTTCTGGCTGGCGATACCACCGCTCGCCTATATCCACTTCGCCTACTACACGCTGGTGCACGAGAGCATCCATGGCAACGTTGTTCGCGCCACGCGGTTCGCCTGGGTACATCAGGTGCTCGGCTGGTGGGGCGCGCTTAACATGATGACCAGCTATCCGGGGCTGCGCCGCGTCCACTTGCTCCACCACCAGCACACAAACACCGACGCTGATCCGGATTACAACTTATGCCACGGGCCGCTCTGGAAGAGCGTTGGCCGGGTCATAGGGCTGCGCATGCTGTTGCTGCTGCCGCTGCCCATTGTGCGACTGATCCCCGCGGCGAGCTACTCGATGAAGCAGGCCCGCCTCACCCCTGACGAAATGAAGGTTCATGCCATCGCCGTGACCGCGCTGCAGCTGGTGTTTTGGATCGCCATTGCGCTGGGCTACGGCGCGATTGCGCTGCTGCTCTACTGGGTTCCGATGATGCTTGGCCTCGTGCTGCTCAACGTGTTCTTCCAGTGGCTCCCGCACATGCCGTTCGACCGCAGCGATCGTTACCAGAATGCGCGCGTCTACTGGCCGGTGGCGCACAGGGTGCTGCTAGGACAGAACTTGCACCTGGGTCACCATCTCTGGCCGTCGGTGCCGTTCTACAACTACGGCGCGCTCAACACCCGCCTGCGCCCCCAGTTTGAAAGCGCGGGAGCGCGGCTTCACGGTACTTTCGCCGACAGCTGGAAGGGTCACAGCGTCACCTCGGTGGAGGTCTCGGCCAGATCCTAGCTAACAGCGAAGGCAGCTTGGCGCGACGCGCGCCAGCGCTCGAAGGCTAGGATCTGCGGTGCCTTACGGCCGCATGCCGGACTGCTGGCTGCCCACCCGCCCCACGAGCTCGACCGCTATCCGCCAGTCGATCGTGCGGCAGATTTCCAGCCACCACTGATACATTTGCCGGTCGCCGGCGAAGAAGGCCGCTTCGGCCTGCTGCCGGGCGTGCTGGGCCGCAGCCAGCCCGTGTTCGGCGAAATGGCGCAAGGCCGCGTGGAGCGTCGCCTCAGACGCGCCGCTGCCGCCGTTGTCATTAGCCGGGAATGCGATCGCCGCGCGCGCCTGCGCCCGGTTGAGGCGCGGGGCATTGGCAACTTGCGCAGCGGCAAAGCGGATGGTCATGGTGGGCTCGTTCAGGTTGCAGCGCCGGGTGGCGCCGACTTCCGTCTAGCAAGGGCCCGCTAAGGTACCGTTGGGAGGAATGGTTTCCGAACTCTTGCCGGGCGCCGATTTCGGGCGCCGTCACGGCTGCCTGAGCCATTCCCCGCTGCGGGCATATTCTTCGCGTATTTGCCCTGCGGCGGGCGTGGCATGGGCGCGAAACACGCGGTCGCCGCCGCGCGCCTCGATCTCGGCCGCATAGCGCGGCGCGGGCGCAGTCGCGGGTGCAGCTGCACTCGCTGCCACCGGAGCCGGGATAACCGCCGGGGTGGATCGGAGCCCCGCTTCGTAAGCGCGCGCGAGCGACAGCGGATCGGTCGTGGCCGGCTCGGCCGCGAAGCCCGCCAGCCGCGGGTGCGGTGCGGCGAGTGGTTCGCTCCCGAAATAACGGTCGGCGAAGGCCGATGCCTGCCCGGCCGGGCCGCGCCAGCGATAGAAGATGTGCGCCCCGATCGTGCCGACCGGCTGCAGGCTGTCGGCCCAGTAGGGATGGACCTGGATTGTGTGATAATGCGTCGCCAGGCCGATTGGCGTGTAAACCGCGCCGGCCAGCGCCGCGCGGGCGACGGTTGCGGCCCGGTCCCACCACATCAGTGCGGGAGCGCGCGCCAGCGCGCCGTCGCAAGTGAAGCTGAACTGGCACCCGGTCTGGCGTTCGGAGCCCTGGAAAACCACCCCGCACACGGTGTTGGGATAGCTCGGATGAGCGACCCGGTTGAGCACGACCTGGGCGACGGCACGCTGGCCCGCGTCGGGTTCGGTGGCGGCTTCGTAGTAAATCGCCAAGGTCATGCAGCGCAGCGCGCGGGCGTGATCGGTGGCACTGCCGGATGCAAGGAGCGAGCGGGCCAGGCCGCCGCCGTTGAATTGGCCTGCGATGGTATCGGGAAGCACCAGACCCGCAGTTTCCACCGGGCGGATCGGCGTGGCCGGCACAGGTAGGTATGTCTGGTCGGCCAGGTAGTAAAACGCCGAGCCGGGGAAGCTTTCCCCCGGGGTCTCGAACGGCATGGCCGCGGTCGCCGGGGCTACTGAAACGGCCGCGCGCCAGTCCCCCGGGGCGGCCATCGCCGGCACCGCGATCGCCACACCGAGCACCGCCAGCCGCCGGCCGAGATGGCGCTTGGCTTCCGCCAGCCGGGCCGGCCGGGCCCGCTCGCGCCGGGTCATCCGTGCTGAAAAGGCACTCGGCGTCGTAGCCGGAGAGGTGTCGGACAGGTTCATGCGCTCGTGCGGCCTAGCGCGAGCGGGGCGTCGGTCCAGCGGCTTGAACGCGCGCGTGCCAAAGCTGGACAGCGGCGGCGGGACGTCTAAACCGGCGGCCGACGTCACGAATGCCCGGGCGGCCGGGCCGGTGTGCGAAAGCTCACCGAGGGAAGCGGGTGTGACGCCCGCGCTGCCCCCGCAACTGTGACCGGGGAGGTGCGCTCTTACGATGCCACTGGTGCCTTCAACGGCGCCGGGAAGGCGGGAGCGCTACTGATGATCCGGCGAGCCAGGAGACCTGTTCGTGAAGGTCGTTCGGCGCCGGGCGGGGTGCACCGGAAGCCAGCGGACAGGCGTGCCTGTCCCGCCCTGAACGGCGTGTTCGTTTGGGTTGGGAGGTATGGTGTATAAATATCTGGTTTGTGTGATTTCTGGTAGCATATCCTGGGTCGCTCAAGGGCAACAACAGGCCCCGCCGGTGGCTGTCGACGCCGTGACAATTCTCGTCAATGGAACCGCTCAAGCTACGGATAAGACAGGGCAAGATGTCTCTCTGTTCGATCGGGACGGGATCGAACGCGTGCAAGGACCTGATCTTACCCGATTGCTCGAACGGGCGCCCGGCGTGACGATAACGCGCAACGGCGGACCGGGCGCGTTCACCGCGGTACATGTTCGAGGCGGGGACAGCGACCAGTTGCTGGTGCTGATCGACGGGGTGCGGGTAGCCGATCCCGCTTCGCCGGGGGGCGGGTTCGACCTCGGCAACCTGCTGATGGGCAACGTCGCGAAAGTCGAACTGCAGCGCGGTTCCAACAGCACGATCTGGGGCAACCAGGCGCTCAGCGGGGTGCTGGCGGTCACGACCAACACGCGCCCGGGTGCATCCGCGTCCGCCGAGTACGGTGCGCGGGACACATTTTACGGTACCCTCGCCGCCGGTGGCCAACTCGGCCCGGTGTCGCTGGGTATCAGCGGCGGGCGCTATGCCAGCGAAGGCTTCAGCGCCGCAGCTGGCGGAGCGGAGCCGGACGGGTTCCGCCAGAACGAGCTGGCCGGGCGGGCAACGGTCGCGCTCGCGTCGGGCCTGCACGCGTTTGCCCGCGCGCGTTACGCCGAGGGGCGGCTGGACCTCGATGGCTTTCCCGCGCCGACTTACGCGTTCGCGGACACCGCCGAATACCAGTCCGCCCGGCAGCGTTCGGGCGCGGTTGGGGCGGAATACGCGAACCAAGCGCTCACGTTGACAGCGAGCGGATCGAGCGCCCGCACCGAACGCAGCAATTTCGACGCGCCCGGCTCCGCGGCGAATTTCACCGCCGACGGCCTTAGCCGGCGCATCGAACTGCACGGCAACTGGCGTCTCGCGCCGCATCTGGCGCTGGCCTTCGGGGGCGAGCGCGAATGGACCCGCTTTGCCACGCTCTACGATGGGGAGCACCGCACCGCGATTACGGGCGCGTACGGGCAATTCGCCTACGATCGCGGCCCGCTCCATCTCGCAGCCGGGCTCCGCCGCGACACGAATCACGATTTCGGCCACGCGACCAGTGCGGGCGCCGACGCCGCTTACGCCCTCGGTGAAGGTTGGCGGATAGTCGCGTCCTATGGAGAGGGATTCAAGGCGCCGACACTGTTCCAGCTCCGGTCGGATTTCGGCAATGTGCTGCTGCTGCCTGAGCGCAGCCGCAGCTACGATGCCGGGATCGCCTATGGCGGTCCGCGCGGAAGCGCCGCGGTGACCGCATTCCGGCGCGATACGCGCGATTTGATCGTGTTCGTCGGCTGCGGGGGGCGGAGCAGCGGCATCTGCGCCGGGCGGCCCTATGGCACTTATGACAATGCCAGCCGCGCGCGCGCCGAGGGGATCGAATTCGAAGCGCATGGCGAGCCCTCGGAGGCGCTGCAGTTTGGCGCGACCTACACTTTCGTGCGCGCGCAAGACGTGACGGCGGGCTCGGCGACGGCGCGCATGGCGCTGGCGCGCCGCCCGCGCCATGCGCTTACGCTGAGCGGTGACTGGATGCGCGGCCCGGTGCGGCTGGGGGCTGACCTGCGCGTGGTGTCGGGCAGCTTCGACGATGCCGCGAACACGGTGCCGCTCGCCGGTTACACGACCGCGACCGTGCGCGGGGAGTTTGCGATTGGTCGGGCGATTACGCTTTTCGGCCGGGTCGAGAATGCGCTCGACGCGATCTATCAGACCGCCGCGGGTTACGCGACGGCAAGGCGCAGCGCCTTTATCGGGGCGCGGGCGCGACTGTGAGGCGATTGTTCGCCCTCGCCGTCGGCGTGCTGGCCGGTTGCGCTTCGGCGCCGGCTCCGGACGCGCGGGGCGCGCACCCGACGATCGTCTCGCTCAACCCGTGCAGCGATGCGATCCTGGCCGAGGTCGCCGATCCCGCGCAACTGCTGGCGATCTCGTTTTACAGCCACCAGCCGCGCGCGACCTCGATGCCGCTGGCGCAGGCGCGACGGTTTCGCGCCACCGGCGGTACGGTCGAGGAAGTCCTTGCGCTCGACCCCGACGTGGTCGTCGCGAGCACGTATCTCGCGCCGGCGACCGCGCACGCGCTGGCCCGGCTGGGGATCAGGGTCGAGACGGTCGGGGTGGCCGCGACCGTCGCCGAGAGCGAGGCGCAAGTCCGCCGGCTCAGTGCGCTTGCCGGGCATCCGGGACGCGGGGCGGCGCTGGTGCAGCGGATCGAGGCGGCGGTGGCCGCGGGGCGCGGCGCCGGGCGACCGGTGACCGCGCTGGTGTGGCAGGCCGGCGGGATCGTGCCGGGCGCGGACACGCTGATCGCCCGGCTGCTCGCCAACGCGGGTTTTGCTAGCCATTCGGCCGCGCGCGGGCTGGGGCAGGGGGCATACCTGCCGCTCGAGCAAGTGCTGGCGGATCCGCCGCAAGTCATCCTGGCGGCGGGGGGCGAGCGCATGCTGACTCATCCGACCTTGCGCCATCTGGCGGGCACCCGCCGCGCCACACTCGACCCCGCGCTGCTGTACTGCGGCGGCCCGACGATCATCCGCGCCGCCGCCCGATTAGCGCAAGTGCGCGGGTCGCTATGACCCGCCCGGTTGCCTGGCTCGGCGCGCTGCTATTGGTGGCCGTGCCGCTGTCGCTGCTGTTCGGACGGGTGTGGCTCGATCCGTGGGACACGCCCAACGTGGTGGTGATCCTGGCCGAGCTGCGCCTGCCGCGCGCACTGTTGGCGATGACGATCGGCGCCGGGCTGGGCGCCGCGGGGGCGGCGATGCAGGGGTACTTGCGCAATCCGTTGGCCGATCCGGGTCTGTTCGGAGTTGCGCCCGGGGCTGCGCTGGGCGCGGTGGTGAGCTTGTGGCTGGGGTTTGCCGCATCGGCCTGGCTGCTGCCGGCGTTCGCACTGGCCGGCGCGGGCGGGGCGATGGCGCTGCTGGCGCTGATCGCCGGGCGCGGCGGCGGTATCGCGGCGTTCACGCTGGCGGGGATGATGATCGCCAGCCTGGCCGGCGCGCTGACCAGCCTGGTTATCAGCCTGGCGCCCAATGCCTTCGCGATGAGCGAGATCGTCACCTGGCTGATGGGCGCGCTCACCGATCGCGGCTGGCCGGACGTATGGCTGGCGGCGCCGCTGACGCTCGCCGGGGTCGGGGTGCTTCACGCCGCCGGCCGCGGGCTCGACGCGCTCACGCTGGGCGAGGAAGCCGCGCGCTCGCTCGGGGTGGCGCCGGCGCGGCTGCGCTGGCTGCTGGTGGTCGGCACCGGGCTGACCGTCGGCAGCGGGGTGGCGGTCGCGGGCATCGTCGGCTTCGTCGGGCTGATCGTGCCGCATCTGGTGCGCCCGCTGACCGATGCGCGGCCGAGCGCGCTGATCGTCCCCAGCGCGCTCGCCGGTGCGCTGCTGGTGCTAGTCGCCGATTGCCTGTGCCGCGTTCTGCCGCTGGTGACCGAGCTGCGCCTCGGCATCGCGCTGAGCCTGATCGGCGCGCCGTTCTTCCTATGGCTCCTGCTTCGGCTGCGGCGGGACTGGCTGTGACGCTGGCAGCCCACGATGTACGGCTGGCGGGGCGGCTTGACGGCGTGTCCGCGGCGCTGAGCCCGGGAACGGTCACTGCGATCTGCGGGCCCAACGGGGCGGGCAAGTCGAGCTTGCTCAAATGCCTGGCAGGGCTGCTGTCGGCGGACTCCGGCCACGTCACGCTCGACGGTGAGCGCCTGGCACGGCTCGGCCCGCAAGCGCGCGCACGAGCGGTGGGTTACCTGCCGCAGACCGGCGAAATCGCGTGGGACCTTAGCGTGGCCGCCTTGGTTGCACTCGGCCGCCTGCCCCACGGCGATCGCGGCGAGCACCAAGTCGCAGCCGCGCTCGCCACGCTCGACTTGGCGGACTTTGCCCATCGCCGGGTTTCGACCCTGTCGGGCGGAGAGCGTGCCCGGGCCCTGCTGGCGCGGGTCCTGGCGGGGCAGCCGCGCTGGATCCTGGCGGATGAACCGCTCGCCGCACTCGATCTCGCGCACCAGTTGGCCCTGCTCGCGCATTTGCGCGCGGCCGCTCAGGCCGGGAGGGGGGTTGTAGTGGTGCTCCACGATCTTGGGCTGGCGATGAATCATGCTGACCGGGTAATGGTGCTCGATCGCGGGCGGGTGGCTGCCGACGGTCCGCCCGAACGCGCCCTGTCAGCACCGCTTATCGAGCAGGTGTGGGGCGTCAGCGCGCAATGGCTGGGCCAACCCGGTGCGCGCGCATTGGTGCCTCAAGTCGCTGCCGAAAGCTGACCATCCCACCGGTATGCAACCCGGAGCGGCCCCCACTGGCCGAACCGCACCGAGGAGAGAGCATACCAGCGCCCTGCGCGAACCGCTAACCGGTCAGTTGCCCGTTTCGTCTCCACCTGCGGGCTTCGCATCACCCGCAACCAGCCCGCGCGACTTGAGCATGGCTGCGACTTGCGGATCGTGGCCAGCAAAGTCGCGGTACATCGCGGCGTAGTCCTTGGTATGGCCCTGGCCGAGGAAGGTGGCACGGATATGGTCGCCGTTGGCGCGCGTCGGACCACCGTGGGTTTCGACCCAGTCCCAGGCGTCATGCGCCAGCATTTCGGTCCAGATGTAACTGTAATACCCGGCCGCGTACCCGTTCGAGAAGATGTGCCGGAAATACGTCGAGCGGTAGCGCGGCGGGATCAGCGCGGTGTCGAGCGCTTCGGCGGCCAGTGCCTGGCGCTCGAAGGCGGCCACGTCCTGGCGGCCTTGCGCTGGGGTCAGCGCGTGCCATTTCATGTCGAGCAAGGCCGCCGACAGCACTTCGCCGAAGTCGAGGCTCTGGTTGAACTTGCCGGCCGCGTCGATCTTCTTGACCAGCGAAGCCGGGATCACCGCGCCGGTCCGGTAATGCTTGGCATAGTGGTTGAGGATCGACGGCTCGGCGGCCAGGTTCTCGTTGAATTGGCTCGGAAATTCGACGAAGTCGCGTGCCGTATTGGTGCCCGATAGCGACGCGTACTTCTGGCTGGCGAACAGGCCGTGCAGGCCGTGCCCGAATTCGTGGAACAGGGTGGTCACTTCGTCGAACGTCAACAGCGCGGGTTGGCCGTTCTCCGGCTTGGGGACGTTGTGGGTGTTGGAGATGTTCGGCTTGTCGCCCAGCAGGAAGGACTGATCGACGAAATTGTTCATCCATGCGCCGCCCTGCTTGTTGCCACGCGCGAACGGGTCGAAGTAGAACAGGCCGAGGTCGCTGCCGTCCTTGTCGAGCACCGTATAGACGCGCATGTCGGGGTGGTAGGTCGGCACATCGCTGCGGCGCGCGAAGGTGATGCCGTACATCTGGGTGGCCGCGTAGAACACCCCGTCCTCGAGCGTATGATACAACTCGAAGTACGGCTTGACCTCGCTCTCATCGAGATCGAACTTCGCCTTGCGCACTTTCTCCGCGTAGTAGCCCCAGTCCCACGCCTGCAACGGCCCGGTGACCTTGTCTGCCCGCGCCGCTTTCTGCAGCATTGCCAATTCGGATTTCTGCCGCGCCGCGACGGCCGGGACGAAGTCCTCCATGAACTTGATCGCCTGCGCCGGCTGCTTCACCATCCGGTCGTACATTGCGTAAGTCGCGAAGTTGGGCAGGCCGAGCAGCGCGGCCTTCTGCGCGCGCAAGTCGGCCAGCTCCGACACCGTCGCGGTCAGGTCGCTCTTGTCGCCGCCCATCGTGCGGTTGAGGCTGGCCTCGAACAGGGTCTTGCGCGTCATGCGGTTGCTTAGCCGGGTGAGCAGCGGCTGTTGCGTGGTGTTGACCAGCGCTAGCGCGAACTTGCCAGGGTGGCCCATCCTGGTCGCCAGCTCTGCGGCGGCGGTGATTTGGGCGGGAGTCAGCCCGGCCAGCTCGGCGCGGCTATTGAAGACGGGCGAACGGTCGGCAGTGGCCTTGGTCAGCCCTTGCGAGAAGGCGGTCTCGAGCGCGGCGATGCGGGTGTTGAAGGTCTTGAGCTGCTCCTTCTGCGCCGGAGTCAGCAAGGCGCCGGCGTGAACGAAGTCGGCGTAAGTCGTCTCGAGCAATATCGCGTCTTCGCGATCGAGGCCGAGGGAAGCGCGGCCGTCGTAGAGCGCCTTGACCCGCTGGAATAATTTTTCGTCGAGATAAATTGCGTCGTCCAGCGCGGCGAGCTTGGGCGAGGTCGCGGTTTCGATCGCATCGAGCGCGTCATTGGTGTTGGCGCCCTGCACCTGGCCAAACGTGGCTTGCACGCGGCTGAGCATCTGACCGGCCCGGGCAAACGCCGCCAGTGTATTGTCAAACGTGGGCGCGGCGGGATTGTTGGCGATCGCTTCGATCTCGGCCCGCTTGATGGCGATGCCCTGCTCGATGGCGGGCTGGTAGTCGGCATCGGTAATCCGGGTGAAGTCAGGCGCGTGGAAGGGGAGGGCGCTGGCCTGCGCGAAAATGCCTGATCCTTGCGGGATGACGGGTGCATAGACCGCGGGCACCGGCGCGGGCATCGCTGCTGCGACTGGCGGGGTGGCAATCGTCGGGTCATTCATCGTGGTACACCCCGTGAGCAGCGCGGTAACAGCGGCGCCGGCCAGCAAATCCTTGAACATTCGCGCATCCTTGTCATTCGATATCTGGTTTCATCTGAAACCCTTACCGATTTGGATCGCAGAGACAAGCACAGGCCGAGTGAACCGAACCTTTCACGGGTAAACTCCGGCTTCCCGATATGGCACCGGGATCCGCGCGGTCAGTGCTCGTCGAGCAGCAACAGTTCGATCGTTACCGACAGCCGTGGCTCTGGGAACAGCGCGTGATCGACCGCGATGACCGTGGCATCGGCGACCAGCTGACCGGGCAGGGTGAACTCGTGCTCGGGCAGGAACACGATGAATCGCTCGCCCGCCGCGATTCCGGCCTCGCCCACGAACTCCAGCACGAGCCGGTGGCGGGTGCCGGCGAATGTGATGCTGGCCCAGCTCTTCTCGTTGTGACTCAAGATCTGCCCGAAGTGCCCGGCGAGTGCCGACAGCGCCTCGCGCAGACGGGCGCCGGCACCGCGTTCGCCGCGCACGGGGGCATGTAAAACGTCAGCTAGCATGATGACCCTCCGGGTATTTGTTCATGAAATGTTCCACACGGCATTCTGTTTGGCAGCGCGGGATGCGGCCATTGCGCAAGTCTATCACGAAGCGCGGATCACTCGCGGCGAGGCGGCCGAACTTGGTCGCCGGCATGCCCGTGCGACGCAGGAAAACCTCGATCTTGCGAATCAGCATGCGCACCCTTCTCCCGTCGCCACTTGCATCGAGGTCGACTCGTTAGGCGTTGAATTGCGCGCCAAATCCTACTTGTCTAGGAAAAATACTTCGTGTAGGAAGTGATGACGATGCGAACGCTGGATACCACCCTAAATACGCGTGAAATGCTGGCTGACCTGGCGCGGGATCGCGGCAGCAGCCTGGCGGCGCTGTCACGCATGATCGGCCGCAATGGCAGTTATTTGCAGCAGTATATCACCAAAGGCAGTCCGCGACGGCTGGAGGAAGACGACCGCCGCAAGCTCGCACAGTTCTTCGGCGTGGCTGAAAATATTCTCGGTGGCCGGGAAGATAATTCCTACGCTGGGTCAGGCGAGTGGGTCGATGTGCCGCGCTTGCCGCTCGAAGCATCGGCCGGCCCGGGCGCGATCGGAGGGGCGGTCAACGCGGCCGAGATACCGATCGACGCGTTCCGCTTCTCGCGCCGGTGGCTGCGCGAGCAGGGGCTTGACCCGGCCCAGCTGTCATCGATCAGGGTGATGGGCGATTCGATGGACCCGTTGCTCCGCGATGGCGACGAGATTCTGGTCGACCGCAGCCCGCGTGCATTCCGCGAAGGGGTTCACGTGGTCCGCCTGGGCGAGGCGCTCCACGTCAAGTTACTCCAGGCGGTTCCGCCCGCGGGACTGCGCCTGATCAGCAAGAACGAGGCTTACGATCCGGTGGATGTGCCGATGGCCGATGTCGATGTGGTCGGCCGAGTGGTGTGGAAGGGCGGGCGAATTTAGAGACCTTCCTTGGAGGCAAGAAGCCTTTACGCGTCGGCCTCGGGTGATCTGGGCGAGGCCTCGGTCTGTGGCCACAGCCTTAAATACCTCAGCGACCTCTGCCGAACCGACTATCGCTGGCTCTCAGGGAACGAAACCTTGAAGCACGAGGTCCCATTCATCCGGCGAGTGGCGGTAAGCTGGCCACCAAGTTGTTGCGCTAGCGAGCGTACTACCCGCATTCCCAGGCTTGTGCCCGCGCGAGCAGGATCAAAATCGTCCGGCAGGTTGCAACCTTCGTCGCAAACGATCAGCGAGTGCTGCTGGTTATCGGCCTCATAACGCACCTCGATCTGCCCCGCACCATGCTTGGCGGCGTTGGTCACCAGTTCGTTGACGATCAACCCGATCGGCTGAATCCAGCTGTTTGGCACATCGCCCCCGGCGCCCGCAACGTCGATCGATCGGTCAAGCACCGCCTCGAGGTCCGCGCAAAGTCGCGTGAGGAAGGCAAGGCACGAAGTCGTTTCAGTGTCCCCGGCATAAAAGTGGCGGTGCACTTTTCCCACGGCGGCCACTCGGTTGGCGGCGAGTTGCAAGTGGGACGCTGCATCACCCATGTTGGGCGAACGCGCTTGCATGGTCAGTAATCCCGACACAAATTGCAGGCTGTTCATGACCCGATGGTCGATTTCCTTGGCCATCAGTTCGGCGCGCGAAACCGCAGTTCGCGCCGACAATTGCAGCTCCAGTTGATCCATGACGACAGAGGCGAGATCCTTTAGGTCCTCGATCTCCTGTTCGTCGACGGACCGGGATTTTTTGTCGATGATGCACAGGGTACCGAGATTGTGCCCGTCGCTCGTCCTCAGGGGCACCCCAGCGTAAAATCGCAATCCGAAATCGCCTGCCACCAACGGGTTGGCAAGCGAGCGCGGATCGAAGCTAGCATCGGTCAGTACGTGTGGGTCTTGGGACAAAATGGCCGACGCGCACAGCCCCGGATCGCGCCCGATCTCCGCTACAGCGAGGCCATGATGCGATTTGAACCAGATCCTGTCTTCATCGACGATGCTGATAATCGAGATCGGCACGCCGAAGCGTCTCGCCGCGAGCGCTGTGATGCGGTCGAACGCGCCGTCAGGCGGGCTATCGAGGATATCGTAACGTCGCACTGCCGCCATGCGCCGCTGCTCGGTATCTGAACTCATCAATGCGGCGGTCATGAACAGAATATCCGTGTGGCACATGGAGTTATGGGGTTATGAGCTCGCCTCAACAAGGTCCATCGACAATGGAGTGAGCACGACCAGCGTTCACCGGTAGCCGCCACCAGCTTCTATCCGCCGTCTGTCCTGCCCTCTTGCCCGCTGCGATCCTCCGCGCGTCGTTCGCGCAAAACTGATCGCTGGTGTGGTCCACGACCATGCCGGCATCGCCGCGTGCCTGCCTCACCGCCGCTGGAACACATACACGAACTGGTCGGTCTTGCCCCGCACCGAGGGATCGAAGACCAGCTTGGTGCGCGGGTCGGCGGGGTTGCGCAGGACGCGGCTCTCGCCGACGAACTTGAACCCGGCGGCGGCCATGTCGGCCTTGACCACGGCGGCGTCGATCCGGTGCAGGGTTTCAGTCGCCGCGAGCTTCGATCCGTCGGTGGCGGCATGGTCGATGATCACGAACCGCCCGCCTGGTTTGAGGGCGCGATAGACCGCCTTGTTGAACGCCGGGACATCGGCGGGGCCCATGAACTTGTCGTAAAGATCGTGGTAATTCTGCCGGAACCAGATCACGTCGGCCTTGGCGGGCAGGGTGAAACTGTTGGCGCGGGTCACCGCCACGGTCACGTTGGGGTGATCGGCCAGCGGCTTCGATCCGGCAGGCGGGGTGGCGTGCTTCTCAGCCTCGTCGGCGTCGGCTAGGTGGACCGCATAGACTTTGCCCGTGGGCCCGACTGCCTGGGCGAACAACCGGTCCCAATAATCGCCCGGCCACACATCGGCGACGGTGTCGCCCGCGCGCAGCTTGAGGAACGCGAGCAGCTCCCCCGGATGGCGCGATGCGTCCTGCGCCCGCTCGCTGTCGGGGCGCGCGGGATCGGCGACGATCGCCGCCGCGGTCATCGGCTTGGCGGTGGCGGCCGGCGCGTAACCGCTCAAAAGGGCGGCAAGCAAGGCAACGGTGGCGGCGGATTTCATCGGCATGCTCCTCTAACGGCAACTTATCGTGCGCCGGCCGCGCTGTCACGGCTCGGTTGCTTGCCATTGCAGCGCCGCGCCGCCACCTAGCTGCCATGCCCGCCGAATCCCCGCTTCGCGCCGCGATCATCCCGGTCACGCCGTACCTTCAGAACTGTTCGCTGGTATGGTGCACGCGGACCATGCGCGGGGCGCTGGTCGATCCCGGCGGCGATTTGCCCAAGCTGAAGCAGGCGATCGAGCGCGCGGGAGTGACACTGGAGAAGATCATCCTCACTCATGGTCATGCCGACCATTGCGGCCAGGCCGGGATGCTCGCCGCCGAACTCGGCCTGCCCATCGAGGGTCCGCACGAAGCGGACCGGTTCTGGATCAGCCGGCTGGACGAGGACGGCCCGCGCTTCGGGATCGAGACCCAGGTGTTCGAGCCGACCCGCTGGCTCGAAGATGGCGACACCGTTTCCGTCGGTGACTTGACGCTCGAGGTGCTTCACTGCCCCGGTCACACGCCGGGTCACGTGGTGTTCTTCCACCGCGAAACGCGCTTTGCGTTCGTGGGCGACGTGCTGTTTGCAGGCTCGATCGGGCGGACCGATTTCCCAATGGGCAACCACCAGGACCTGCTCGATGCGATCACCGGCAAGCTGTGGCCGCTGGGTGACGACGTGACGTTTGTGCCCGGGCACGGCTCCACCAGCACCTTCGGACGCGAGCGCCAGAGCAACCCGTTCGTCGGCGACGCGGTGCTGGCGTGCTAGGCCGCGCTGCCTGCCCGGTGCGAAACTCTACACCACGCCCGCGGCGACCAGCGCGGCGAAGATCGCCAGCCCGGCCAGCACCAGCAACGTGACCATAACGCCGGCGGCCCGGAACTTGGAGGGCGTCTCTCCATCCATTCCGAAAGCGTGTGCGATCCGGGCCGTGAAATAGGCCGCGGCGACCCACGCCAGCCACTGGCCGCCACGCCCGGCCAGCTCGATCGCGGCAATTAGCGCCAGCACGAAGGGGGTGTATTCGGTGTAGTTGAGCTGAGCGCGGATACGCCTCGCGAGCAGCGGATGGCCGCCATCGCCGTGCAGCACCTTTTCGCCGACGCGGATGCGGCCGATGCGCCCGCCGAGCCAGATTGCCAGCACCGCCGCGGCCGCGGCCGACGATAGGGTGATCGGAAGGAACATGGTTGCCTGAGCCTTTGGTTATTGCGGGGTGCGCGGAACTTGCCGCCATCACGGTTGCAAGACCAGCCAATATCGGTATAGCGCGCGCCTTCGCCGCATGGCTGTTCCCCGGGTTGCTGCGCTTGCGCGGGTTGGGGGCATGGCTTAGGGCAGCCTCAAGTTTGATCGACATACCCAAGGAACAGGTGCCGCAATGGCTGTCCCCAAAAGAAAAACCAGTCCCTCCCGCCGGGGCATGCGCCGCTCGCACGATGCGCTGAAGGTCCCCGCCTTCCACGAGTGCTCGAACTGCGGCGAGCTCAAGCGCCCGCACAACCTGTGCAACGCTTGCGGCCACTACAACGGGCGCGAGATCGTCTCGGTCGGGCTCTGAGCCCAGGTTTCAGGAACTAGCGCATGAGCCTGCCGCGTATCGCCGTCGACGCGATGGGCGGCGATGAGGGCGTGCGCGTGATGGTGTCCGGCGCGGCGCTCGCCCGCCGGCGGCACGCACAGTTCAAGTTTCTGCTGGTCGGTGACGAGGCGCGCATCAAGGAAGCGCTCGACAAGCATCCCAACATGCGCGGGGCTTCCGACATCATCCATTGCGACGACGTGGTCGGCGGCAGCGAACAGCCGACCCGTGCGCTGCGCCGCGCCAAGACCACCTCGATGGGCCTGACGATCGACGCGGTGAAACGCGGTGCCGCCGGCGCCGCGGTCAGCGCGGGCAATACCGGCGCGTTGATGGCCATGAGCAAGATGGCGCTGCGCACGATGCCGGGGATCGACCGACCCGCGCTGGCCGGGCTTATGCCCACGCTGGAAGCACACGACGTCGTCATGCTCGACCTTGGCGCCAATACCGAATGCGACGCGCGCAACCTGGTTCAGTTCGCCATTATGGGCGCAGCCTATTCGCGGATCGTCACTGGCCATGAGCGGCCGCGGGTGCGCCTGCTCAACATCGGCACCGAGGATACCAAGGGCACCGGCGAACTGCAGCAAGCCGCCCAGCGGTTGCGCGCCGCCACGGGCCTGGCGCTGGATTTCGAAGGCTTCGTCGAAGCCGACAAGATCAACCGCGGCAACGTCGACGTAGTGGTGGCCGACGGATTCTCGGGCAATATCGCGCTCAAGGCAATCGAAGGCTCGGCGCGGTTTGTCACCGACCTGCTGAAAAGTGCGTTCCGATCGTCGCTGCGCTCGAAGATCGGTTTCCTCGTATCGCGTCCGGCGACCGAACTGCTGCGCCATCATCTCGACCCCAACAACCACAACGGCGCGGTCTTCCTCGGCCTCAACGGCGTGGTGGTGAAATCGCATGGTTCGGCCAGCGTGGCCGGGGTCGCCAACGCGGTCGCGGTCGCGGCCCGCCTGCTGGAAGAAAGCCTGACCGAGCGGATTACCGCCGACCTCGCCGCGCTCGGGTCCGATCTCGGCGAGGATGGCAGACGCACGCGCGGAGCGAAGCCCGGCAAGGTCGAGACCGCCAAATGATCCGCTCGATATTCAAGGGCGCCGGGTCGGCGCTGCCTCGGCGCGTGCTCGGCAACGACGAGCTGGCAAAGATGGTCGACACCAGCGACGAATGGATCCGCGAACGCACCGGGATCACCGCGCGACACATCGCGGGCGAGGGCGAGACGACCGCGACGCTGGCAACCGACGCGGCGCGTGCCGCGCTAGCCGATGCCGGCATTGCGGCGGACCAGGTCGACCTGATCGTGCTCGCCACCGCGACGCCTGACAGCACCTTTCCCGCCACCGCGACGCTGGTCCAGGCGCAGCTCGGGTGCAAGCAGGGCGGCATCGCCTTCGATGTGGCGGCGGTCTGCTCGGGCTTCATCTACGCGCTCGCAACTGCCGATGCGCTCCTCAAGACCGGCATGGCCAAGTGCGCGCTGGTGATCGGCGCGGAAACGTTCAGCCGCATCCTCGACTGGGAAGATCGCGCTACCTGCGTCCTGTTCGGTGACGGCGCCGGGGCCATGGTGCTGTGCGCGGAAGAAGGCGCGGACAATAACCGTGGCCTGCTTGCCAGCCGGCTCCATGCCGACGGTGCACATCGCGATCTGCTGTTCACCGACGGTGGGCCATCAACCACGGGGACCGCTGGCAAAGTGCGCATGAAGGGCCGCGAGGTGTTCCGCCATGCGGTGGTCAACCTCGCCGAAGTGCTGCGCGAAGTACTCGCCGCGACCGGCTACCAGGCGCACGAGCTCGACTGGGTCGTGCCGCACCAGGCCAACCTCAGGATCCTCGATGCGACCGCCAAGAAGCTCGGCCTGCCGAGCGAGAAAGTGGTCGTAACGGTCGACAAGCATGCCAACACCTCGGCCGCGTCGGTCCCGCTGGCGTTCGACGTGGCGTGGCGCGACGGGCGGATCAAACGCGGCGATCTGGTCATGCTGGAGGCGATGGGCGGTGGTTTCACGTGGGGTGCCAGCTTGTTGCGCGTATGACGCGCCGATACGAATGTCGGGGAAACTCCGCACGTTGGCTTGCCAACTTAAGTCAAGTCCGGCATCTAGAGTTCGGGATCGCCAAAACCTGGAACAAAAGGATGGACGCATGGACATGATGCGCTCTGTTGGTACCCTTACTCGTGCCGATCTCGCAGAAACGATCAATCGCAAGATGGGCTTCTCGCGCGCTGAAAGCCTCGGCCTGGTCGAGGCGATCCTGGGCAAGATGTGCCACGCGATGTCGGAAGGCGAAAACGTCAAGATTTCGGGCTTCGGGAGTTTCGTGCTGCGCGACAAGAAGCAGCGCATCGGCCGCAATCCCAAGACCGGCGTCGAGGTGCCGATCACCCCGCGCCGGGTGATGACCTTCCGTGCAAGCCAGAAGCTCAAGGACCGGATCACCAAAGGCGCATGAGCGAGGATGCCAGCCCGCCACTGTTCCTCGACGGCAAGGACCCTATGGCCCTGCGGACGATCGGCGAGATCGGTGCGGCGCTAGGCATCAAGCAGCACGTGCTGCGCTATTGGGAACAGCAGTTCCCCATGCTTCGGCCGCTTAAGCGCAGCGGCGGGCGGAGGTACTATCGGCCTGAGGATGTCGCGTTGGTCGCCACTCTCGATCGCCTGATCAACCGCGAAGGCTATACGCTCAAGGGCGCGCGCCAGGCAGTTGAGCGCGGCGCCGCCCATGTTTCGGGAGCAGCGCTCCCTCCCGCCTCTGCAGTGCCCTTGGCGCCCCCCTCCGGCGTACCGCGCGACCTTCTGCCCAAGTTGCGCGCGATCCGCGAGCAGCTCGCTGCCGCGCTCGCGGTCTAAGCCTGTCGCCGCATTGCGGCCCACCCGAATGTCGCCGGCCTAGGGTGCTGGGACTTCGCTGCGCCCGTTATCCCTCCGGGCCCAACTCTGGATCGAGATCGCGGGGCCGGGCAAAGTGGACCAGCCTGCCGCACCCGGCCCGGCAATCGGCCCACCGCTCGATCGCCAGTTCAAGCACGGCGTAGGTCGCGGTCGGATATTTTTCGGCTGCTTCGGAAATCAGCGCGCCCGCCGCGTCGGCGGCGACGAGTGTGAAGATCAGATCCTGTAGCCCGGGATTGTGGCCCACCAGCAGCACCGCCTGGCGACCTGGCGGCTCGCGCTGGAGCAGCGTCAATAGCTGGCCGGCATCGGCCAGATAGGCGCTTTGCTCCCACTCGACCGGCGTGGTCAGCCCGCTCGCTTCGAGCGTTAACCGGACTCGCTTGGCGGGGCTGGCAAGGATTGCATCCCACGCCCCCTCGTGCTCGCGGATATGGCGGCCCATCAGAGCTGCCCCGCGCCGCCCGCGGGCGTTGAGGCCGCGGTCAAAATCGCGCAGCGACAAGTCGTCGGTGTCGGACTTCGCATGGCGCAACAGGCCGAGCCGCTTCACTTAGCCGGGTTCCTTTTCGCTCGCCGTCACCAGCGCTCCTGAAACACCGGCTGCCAGCCGCTGTAAAGCCTCGTCAAGCGTGACTCGCTGGACCGGGGTGCCGGGCGGGAACGCGGTCAGCAAGCGGCTGGGGAATGCCGGGCTCAGCACCACGAAGTGTCCGCGGTCGCCGGCGCTGCGGATCAGGCGCCCGAACGCCTGCGCCAGCCGCGCCCGAATGATGCGATCGTCATGCGCTCCGCCGCCCCCGGCATTGGCCCCGCGCCGGGCGCGGTGGAGTATGCTTGGCTTGGGCCACGGCACTTGCTCCATCACCACGCAGCGCAAGCTTTCGCCGGGCACATCCACACCATCGCGCAAGGCGTCGGTGCCGAGCAGGCTGGCGCTGGGATCGTCGCGGAAGATGTCGACCAGCGTGCCGGTGTCGATCGGGTCGACGTGCTGGGCGTATAGCGGCAGTCCTTCGCGGGCGAGCCGGTCTGCAATGCGCCCGTGGACCGCGCGCAGCCGGCGGATGGCGGTAAACAGACCCAGCACCCCGCCACCGCACGCTTCGATGACGCGGGCATAAGCGCCGGCGAGGCCCGCGAGATCGCCCTTCTGCACGTCGGTCACGATCAGCACTTCGGCGCACGTGGCATAATCGAACGGGCTGTCCGCGCTGGCCAGCATCGCCGGGCCATCGATGTGCCGCGCGCCGGAGCGGGCCAGCGCCGCGTCCCAGTCCTCGCCGTCGCGTAACGTGGCGCTGGTCACCATGACCCCATGCGCAGGTTCGAGCACGACTTTGGCGAACGGCTTCATCGGATCGAGGAAATGGCGGTGGAGGCCAACGTCGAATTCGCGCGCATCCGACCGTTCGACTGCGAGCCAGTCGACGAAATCGGGGTCCGCCGGTCCGCCAAGCCGATCGAGCAGCGCTTCCCACGCTGTCACGGTGTCGACTCGCCAGCTGAGTGAATGGCGCGCACCGTCGATCCGCGCGCGGCCTTGGCCGTCGAGCCAGTCGGGTGGTTCGGCCACCAGCGCTTCGAGCCGCACCCCAAGTTTGATCAGCGGCTGGCGGATCGCTGCCAGCGCGCTCGCCGCCTGCTGCGCCAGTTCAACGAAATTGCCATCGAGTTGCGCGGCCTCGGTCTCGATACCATAGCCCATTTCCTGTCCGCCGCTTTCATCCCGGGCATAAACGAGAGCTCGCACGGCGGAGAGCAGTGCCTCGATCGGGCCAAACGACGTGCCGTCCGCCAGCCGTTGCAGCCAGCCTTCTCCGGGCAGCGCCTCGGCTGCCTCACGCGCCTGAGCAATCGCCTTGCCGCCATCCTCGTCATAGCTGGCGACGTCGGCCAGCCGCGCGGCGAGGCCGCGGCGGCGGCCTCCCGAACGCGCGCCGCCGCCGCGTTCCGGCCCGGCGATCCAGCGCTTGAGCTCGATCGCCTCGCCGCCGGTCAAGGCGGCGGAAAAGGTGCTGTCGGCGGCTTCAAACACGTGGTGCCCTTCGTCGAACACGATCCGCGTCGGGCGCTGGGCATGGTCGCGTCCGCGCGCGGCGTTGACCATGACAAGTGCATGATTGGCGATGACCAGGTCGGCCTGCGCGCTCGCCCGCGCGGCGCGTTCGATGAAGCATTTGCGGTAATGCGGGCACCCGGCATAGACGCATTCGCCCCGTTGGTCGGTCAGGCTGCGGATGGCGCGGCCGCGGAACAGCGTACCGAGCCAACCCGGCATGTCGCCGCCGATCATGTCGCCGTCCTTGCTGAACGCCGCCCACCGCGCGACCATGTGCGCCAGGATCGCGGCGCGCCCGCCGAACCCGCCCTGCAAGGCATCTTCCAGGTTGAGCAGGCACAAGTAGTTCTCACGGCCCTTGCGCACGACCACCGGGCGGCTGCCATCGGGACGCTGCTCGGGCCACGCGCGGTTGCTCTCACGGCGCAACTGTCTCTGGAGGTTCTTGGTGAAGGTCGAGACCCACACCGTGCCTTGCGACGCCTCGCTCCACAGCGAAGCGGGCGCGAGATAGCCGAGCGTCTTGCCGATGCCGGTGCCGGCTTGCGCCAGCAGGATATGCGGCACGCCGCGCTGCTGGCGCGGGGCGAACACGCGGCCGGCTTCGCGGGCATAGGCGCGCTGCCCCTCGCGGCGCTCGGCACCCGCGCCCGTGAGTTGCTCGAGCCGAGCCTCGACCGCTTCGGGCGCGAGCACGACTTGCGCCGGCTGCGGCCGCTCGGGTGCCTCCTGCCATTCGGGCAGCTTGGAAAAAAGCCACTTCTCTGCCCGCTCGGGCTTGCGGATATGCGGCGCGGCAATCGCTGCCCACGGCCAGCGCAACCGGGCCAGCGACTGCAAGGCCGACCACGCCCCCTCGCGCTCGGCCCAGTCGTCATCCTCGCACCGCGCGAGCAGGGCGCCCGCGGCATCCTGCAACAACCCGGGAACAGCGTCATCGCCGGCCGGCTCGGGCAAGCCAAGCGCATGTGCCAGGCCCTTGGGCGTGGGCACCACGAACCGGGCGGGATGCACGAAGGCGTAGAGTTCCAGCACATCCAGGCCCGACAAATCAGGATAACCCAGGCGACTGGCGACCAGCGGCGCATTGAGGAGCAGCAGTGGGGTATCCGCCGTCGCCACCACCGCTTCGCCCTTGCCGACCGCGCGGGTGCCGCCGGTGGCCGTTCGCAGCCAGGTCCCGGCGTGACTGGCATGAAGCGCGGGAAGGGGCACCGAGGGCATCGCGGTGACGATGAAACACGCGGAACGAAAAGTAAACGCGGGCCTGCGTTCGTATCGTCCGCGAATCTCCCCGGCTGCCGCCGAAGATGAATAAACTAAATTAAATCAGTATCCTGCTGACGAAATTTGGTTTCCCATTGGGAACCGGGCTAGGCCCGGTCGGTTGAAGCCACAACACCACGCTTGTCCCCTGGGCGGGGTGCAGGGGCGGTCCTCCCCCGGGGCCGCCCCTTACATCAACAACCTAGCTGTTCGGCCGCGCCACGCATTGCCAGCTGGCGGGGTCATTGGCACTTCCCGCCCCGTTGTAACGCGCGACCTTGGGCCAGGCGCACTGCGGTCGCACGACCGAGTTGTCGGGTTTGGCGCCGACCAGCGACATCGGTGCGGCGCCCGTGGCCACCCAGCCGTCGATCGTATCGAGCAGCGGAATGGGTGAGGCACCGGGACCCCCACCGCAATGCTCGACGCCGGGCAGCAGGAACAGCCGCATATTCTGCGACGCCTTGCCGCCCTTGGCGAGCACGGCGCGGGCGTAGTCGGCAGTGCCGACGGGGCTAGGGCCTGGGTCATTCTCGCCATGCCACAGCAAAAGCTTGCCGCCGCGCGCGAAGAACGGCGCGAGGTTGGTGTCGCCCGCCTCGTACCATTTACCGAATGCCGAGTTGCGGATCGCCGGGACGTCCAAGGGCCTGTAAGTAGCGAGGCTCATTGGCCGACCGAGTGCGGTCGTAAAGAGCGACTGGACTGCGATGCTGCTGGCATCGCTGCCGGAGCCGTCGGTTCCGACGAAGGCGCGCCACCCCGGTTCGCCGCCGCGGCTCATCGGCAGCATCGCCCATTGGCCGTCAGGGCCGCGGATGCCGTCATAGGCGACCCGCAGCGCGGTGACTTGCCCGGCCGACAGGCAACTGTCGCTCTTGCCGCCAGTGCATTGCAGTGGCGCGGGATCGAACCGGCATTGGCGCGGATCGTTGATTAGCCCGTCCTTCAGCCCGTCCTGCACATCGCACGCGGCGAGCGCGGCGCCTTGCGCCAACTTGAGGTCGGCGGGCGAGAACCCGGCACCGGCGAATGCAAGGTTGCGCAGCACCGAGCTGGTCTGCACCTGCAGCGTGTAGACCGGTGCACCGGCGCTGATCGCGTCGTAGTCGGCCGGGTACCGCTGCGCTTCCATCAGCGCCATCCGCCCACCTGTGGAGCAGCCCTGGAAGTACGATTTTTCGGGCATGCGGGCATAGTAGGCACGGACCAGCTTTTTGCCCGCGACGGTCATTTCATGGACCGCACGGTAGCTGAAATCCTTCTGCGATTCGACGTTGCCGGCCCAGGTCGTGTCCCACACCGACGGCCCGGCGACATGGCCGGCGTCGGTCTGCAGCGTGGCGTAGCCTTTCTTGAGGCCCTCGGTGGCCGCCTGCAGCGTGACGTTGCCTTGCCATCCGCCCCCGCCAATGCCGAGCACTTTGCCGTTCCACGCTTCTGGCAGGCGGTAAACCACCCCGATGGTCGACCCCGACGCCGGGGACAACGTACCCTTGACCTCGCAGTACGAAGGATTGCCGCCGGCCGCCGGGACCCACGTTCCGCCGGCACTGGCGCCGCCGAGCATGGCTGCGGTGGTGGCCGCGCAGCGCGCGGGCGCGACGGCTAGCGGGAACGCTTCCGCGCCAGTGGCCGGGGCAGCACGTTGCGCGGTGCAGCCGGTAGCCAGCGCAGCCAGCGCGACAGATGCGAGAAGTTTCATAACGCGACCCTTTCCGTGATCAGACGAGGCGCAAGCGCGCGATGCGCCAGCTGCCGGAATCCTTGATGTAATCGGCGGCGAGCACCCGCGCCTCGGTATGGCGATGGCTGCCGTGGCCCTGGAAGCGAGCCATCTGCTCAAGCGTCGAGTGGCCGGCGAAAGCAGTATCGAATTCCACGCGCACACCGCGGCGGCTGGCTGCACGTATGCCGTCGAGTTCGAGCGTGTCGTCGGCGGCGGGATCGTCCGCGATCGAGCGCAGGCCTTGTTCCAGCGTCACCGCCCCGGCCCTGGCGACAAACTGGCCGCACTCACCCCCATCATTGAACTGGCGCAGGAAGGCGCGGTGAAGCGCTTCGATCGCCCGCGCGTCCTCGAGCCCGGCAAGCCGAGTGTGCGCGCCATCATCGGCCAGCGCCGAGGCGGGCACGGCAACCGCCGCGAGGGGCGCTGCGACCAGCGCCCCGCTCTTGAGGAAGCTGCGCCGGTCAGTGGTGCCGTCGGTCATCGTCTCTCTCCTCAGGCGCGCGGGAAGAACATGTCGACGTCGATCTTGCCGGCGTGGCGCGAGGGGGCGCCGACCGCGCTCAGCGACAGGCCGCCGGCCTTGCCCATGTGATAACCGATCCCGGCATCGTGCATCGTGCGCATGTCGATCAAGACCGTGCCCAGAGTGCCGTTGCACGCCTCTTCCTGCCAGCGCGCGAAATACAACTGGTCGCGGATCTTGATGAAATCGCCGCTCCCGCTCCATTCGGTGGCGAAATGCCCGTCGGGGGTCGGGATCACCCAGCTCACAGTGTTGGGCGTCGAATAGACGTGCATCGAATTGAGGCCGGGCGAATATTCCCAGGTGAACGCGCGGCCGAGCAAATCGCGCGTGCGTTCGTGGCGGCGCTTGCCCGGGTCGGGAATCCCTTGGCCCACGATCTTGCCGAAGAACGTCTGCGCCCCTGCTTCGTTAGCGATAAAGGGCGTGTTGACGTAGCCGCGGAACGCGGTCGCCAGCCCGCGTTCGAGATCGACCACCACGATGTGGCCATCATGATCCCTGGTACCTTCGAGCAAGTGCCCGAAGATGAACGTGCCGGGCATCATCTCCCACGCCTGATAGCGCGTTTGGCGGAAACTGCCCTCACCGTCCTTGCGCCATTGCAGCTGGGCGCCCGAGACGAACCGGTATTCCATCCGCAGGCCCTTGTGGCCCGGGCTATCGTCGTAGCGGATATCGAAGCTGCGCGCCGCGAGGCTGGACGAAGGCGCGGTACCATTCCCGGCCATGGCGCTCGGCTTGTCGAACACGTGGACGTTACCGGCGGCCACTTGGGCATCGATTTCGGCGGGACTCATCTTGTCCATCGTTGCCAGCGGGCGATAAATGCGCCGCTCGCCCTTCTTGGCATCGGCGATCGCGAGCGGCTCGGCAGAAAAGTCGCCCAGCTTTTCGAACCGGGCGAGCTGGCCGAGCCACTGGCCTGTCCCGCGGAACATGTAGTATTCCAGCGCGTCGGCACCGTTGAAGCCCAGCCGCACGCCGATCTGCTCGAGCCGGTTCACGTCCATCACATAGAGCTGCAGCAGGCCGGAGAACTCGGCTTCAATGCGGGTGAAAGCATACACGTCCTCGGTCACCTCGATATAGTCGGCCGGCGCTGAATAACCGCGCCCTTCCTTCAGCCGGTCGAGCTCGACCCAGTGATCGTAAGTGACGCTGGGATAGTACTCGAGCGTCCGGTTACCGGTGTCCTCCTGCCACATGAAGGCGCGGCCTTCGAGCCGCAGGGTCGGCTTGTGGCGGTCCTTAGGAGGTGGGCTCTGGCCACTGGCGACGTAGCCGTGCCACACCGCTCGATTGACTTCGCGCGCCTTGGGCGCGGGCCCACCGCCGAACCACAGCTCGAACACCGTCGCGAGGTTGTTCGCGCGGTTCCACACGATTGCATAGGCCTTTGAGCTCTGCGGTACGAGGTGCGTTATCAAGGTCACGCGGTCGAGCGTCAGCGCTCCGTAGCGTGCGGATTTGCCGTCGAAGGTGACCGTGTTGCCGGATCCGAACTGCCAGAACAGCGTGCCCGCGCCATCGGTGACGATCCGCAGTGCGGTGCCGGCCAAGTCGGTCTCCAACTTGGCCTTGCTGGCCGGCCCCGCCGCTGCCGCCGGGGCCAGCTTCGCCTGGATCTGTGCCGCGCTGAGATCGGTGTACGGGTACCGGAACAAGGGTACGTCCGGATAGGCTTGCAAAGCCATATGACGCACTCTCCCCTGTGCTATGTTTGGACGCAGAGTGCCGGGTGCGGGCGCGGCGCACAAGTCTTGAAATTGCGCTCTTCGCCTGATTAACGTTCGCGGCGCACGCTGTTGTTTTGCAAAGGAGATGACGAATGGCACGCGATACACATCGGGTCATGCCCCACAAGAATGGCGGCTGGCAGGTCAAACGCGATGGCGGCAAGCGAGCCAGCCATCTCACCGAAACCAAGGCTGAGGCCGAGAAGATCGGGCGCGAGATCAGCCGCAACCAAGGCACCGAACTGACTATCCATACCAAGGATGGCACGATCAGCAGCTCCGACAGCCACGGCAGCGATCCCAAGGGGCGCGGTTAAGCGCCACCCGCTTCGGTGGTTTGAGCCTGTTTGCCACTCAAAGCCGACAATACGCCTTGCCGCTTGCGCCGCGCCTCGCCTTCGGCAACAGCGCCGCGCGATGATCGACGATGATCTAGTTGCGGCCGCCCGTGTGTCGAAGGCCTGGCCCTTCCAGGAGGCGATGAAGCTCGTCAAACGCTATCCCGACGGCAAGCCGGACGGCTCGCCGGTGGTGTTCGAGACCGGCTACGGCCCAAGCGGGTTACCCCACATCGGCACGTTTCAGGAAGTGTTACGGACCACATTGGTTCGTCGCGCGTACGAGGTCGTTTCAGGCGGGGAGCCGACCCGGTTGCTCGCGTTCAGCGACGACATGGACGGGCTGCGCAAGGTGCCCGACAACGTGCCTAACAAAGCGATGCTCGAACAGCACCTGGGCATGCCACTAAGCCGGATACCCGATCCGTTTGGTTCGAGCGACAGTTTTGCCGGGCGCAATAACCGGATGCTGCGCGAATTCCTCGACCGCTACGGATTCGACTACGAATTCGTCGCCGCGAGCGACCGCTACAATTCGGGCGCGTTCGACGCCGCGCTGAGCAACGTGCTGGCGAAGTTCGATGCGATCATGGACATCATGCTGCCGACGCTGCGCGCCGAGCGCCAGGCTACTTACTCACCGGTGCTGCCGGTCAGCCAGACGAGCGGGATCGTGCTGCAGGTCCCGGTTGCGGTGGTCGATCCGGCAAGCGGAACGATCCGCTTCCAGGATGCCGGCCAAACCATCGAGCAAAGCGTGTTCGGTGGGCAGGCCAAGCTGCAGTGGAAAGTCGACTGGGCCATGCGATGGCACGCGCTCGGGGTCGATTATGAGATGTGCGGCAAGGATCTGACCGACAGCGTGACCCAGTCGGGCCGGATCGTCCGCGCGCTGGGCGGGCGCATGCCGGAAAACATGATCTACGAACTGTTCCTCGACGAGAACGGAGAGAAGATCTCCAAATCCAAGGGCAACGGACTGACCATCGACCAATGGCTCACTTACGGCACCCAAGAGAGCCTGGGGTTTTACCTGTTCCGCGAGCCCAAGAGCGCCAAGAGCCTGCATATTGGGGTGATCCCCCGCGCGGTTGACGATTACTGGCAGTTCCGCGCCAAGGTGCCGGAACAGCCGCTCGAGCAACAACTGGGCAACCCGGTGTGGCACTTGCTGCGGACCAACGGATATCACGGCGGCGACGGCGATACGTTGCCGGTCAGTTTCGGGCTGCTGCTCAACCTGGTGGGAGTGCTGGGACCGGACGCGGACGCCGCGCAAGTGCGCAACTACCTCGGCAACTACCTCCCGGATTTGGATCCCCTTCAGCACCCTGCGCTCGAGGCGCTGATCGGCGCGGCGCTGGCTTACAACCGCGACTTCGTCGCCCCGACGCTCAAGCGCCGCGCGCCGGAGCCGAATGAAGCGCTCGCGCTGCGGGCTCTCGATAATCTGCTGGAGGGCTTCGCACAGGATGCCTCGGCCGAGGATTTGCAGAATGGTATCTACGAGATCGGCAAACGCCCGGAACTCGGCTTCGAAAGCCTGCGCGACTGGTTCAAGGCGCTTTACGAAACGCTGCTCGGTTCCTCACAAGGCCCGCGAATGGGCAGCTTCATCGCACTGTACGGTATCGCCAACACCCGCCGCCTGATCGCCGAGGCGCTCAAAACCAGCGCTTAGCGCGATACCATTTCGTCACGACGTACTTCACTCCCTTTGCCACCGGGCACCCCGCGTGAAGCGTAAACGGATTGGGGCGTCCGTCCGGATCGGCGTTATTCCACACCAGCAGCACGCCGGCCTTGGGAGCGAAAGTCAGGCCGAGACGGGGGAATTCCGTCGCGCCGCCGTCCTCCACCACATTGAGATAGGCCATTGCGGTGATCGAGCGTTGCCCCCCGCGTTTGCGCTCCTGGTCCCAATAATCGGTCGCGCTGGGAAACCAGTCGGTGTGCGGCTGGAATTGCTGGCCAGGCAGATAGCGCTGCCCCTGGATGGTCTCGCCAAACGTCGGATCGATCCCGAGAAGGTCGTCGATCCTGCGCTGGATTCGCTTGACGAACGGGTCGCCGGGATCCGGGTCACCCGAGTATGACGTGCGGTGCCCGCTTGAATAATCGGCATCGAACGCGCTCGACGGCCGCGCGACCGCGTCGGTCAGGGCCATCAACCGCTCGCATTCCTCTGGGGTGATGAACTCGCCGATCGCCCAGATTTCGGCCTGTTCGGTCGGGACTCGGTAAACCCCTGGGTTGGCGGCCAGCCGCTCGCGCACCAGCCGCCCCTGCTTGCGCAGTCGCATGCGGTCGGGATTGTCGGCGTCGGCCGGTGCAGGGACGTGGACCGCGGTCATTGCATGAAGCGCTTAGCCAGCCGGCCCACCGACGCGCAAGAGCCCCCGCCCCTAGTTAAAGGGCCGGAGGCTCCGCTATGCCGGGCCACTCACACCGGCAAAGCTCGATGTGCGGTTACCAGAAGAAGTCGTAGATCACGTCCACCACTTGCCCGCTGTAGACGTCAACCAGCAGCGCATCGTCGTAGTAGCGGACCCAGCGATACGGACCGTAGACGTCTGGCAGGCGGTACCGCCACGGGTCGTCGATCCAGTAGTTATTACCGTAGAACAGGTGCTGCAGGATCGTGCCGACGCCGAAGCGGCGATAACTGTAATTCTGATAGGGGGAGTAGTACCGCCCGAGGTTGAAGACATTGCGGTTGGTCGTGCGATAACGCTGCCAGTCGTACTGGTTGTTGTTACGCCAGCTGCGATCCCATTGCCGGGTGTCGCGTGTGCCGCTGCGATATCCATCGCGTGACCAATACTGCGGGTTGTTCTGGTACTGGGTGGAGTAACCATTGCGATCATAAGCACGGTAAGTCGTCGACCTATTCTGGTCGGCGTAAGTGCGGTTGCGGGTCTGCTGGTCCTGCCATTGGTGGGTACGCGCTTGCTCGGACTGTCGCTGGGCCTGCTCAGTGTCCTCGCGAACCTGCAAACGCGGGCGTTGAGCGTTTTGCTGGCGCCCCTGCCACTGGCGAGTCTGCGCCTGTTCCTGCTGTTGCCGGTTTTGCTGTCGCTGTTGCTGGCGCTCTTCTTGCCATTGCTGGCGCTGGGCCTGCGCCGACGGCCCTTGAGGTACCTGCGACTGACGCCCTTGCCATTGCTGGCGCTCGACCTGAGGTGGTTGATCCTCCGAGGACTGCTGCTGGCGCACTTCGTTGCGCTGTCGGGCCCGTTCGAACGAGGCCTGACGGCCCTGCTGAGGGGCGGGCTGCGCGGCTTCGGCTTGCTGGTCGCGGCTGCCGCGACCGTTCGACTCAGCGTCCTCGTCGCCCGGGCCAGCGTTGGCGGGCAGCCCGGTAATAGCCAGTGCCACGGCCAGGGCGCCAAGCGCCGCACGGCTGGCAAAGCGAGAGAAGGTCATAGCGGCGCTCCTTGCCAGGCCGCGCTCTTGGCCACGACCGGATGACAACGAAGTATCCGATTCGCGCTTTCCGTTAAGTGAACCGGATTGATAGCTGAACGTTCAGCTTCAACGAGTCAGCTTCTTGTACGCCAGCCGGGTCGGGCGGTCGGCGGCATCACCCATGCGGCGGCGCTTGTCCTCCTCGTAACTTCCGAAATTGCCTTCGAACCATTCGACATGGCTGTCGCCTTCAAAAGCTAGGATATGCGTAGCGAGCCGATCGAGGAAGAAGCGGTCATGGCTGATCACTACGGCGCAGCCGGCGAAATTCTCGATGGCGTCTTCGAGCGCGGCGAGGGTTTCGACGTCGAGGTCGTTGGTTGGCTCATCGAGCAGCAGGACATTGCCGCCGGTCTTGAGCATCTTGGCCATGTGCACGCGGTTGCGTTCGCCGCCCGACAGTTTGCCAACGTTCTTCTGCTGGTCCGCGCCCTTGAAGTTGAACGCCCCGACGTAGGCCCGGGTCGACATGTCCATGCCGTTGACCTTCATGTAGTCGAGCCCGTCGGAGATCTCCTCCCACACGTTGTGCTTGGGGTCGAGGTGGTCGCGGCTCTGGTCGACAAAGCCGAGCCGTACCGTGGTGCCCAGGTCGATGGTGCCGCTGTCGGGGGATTCCTTGCCTGTCAGCATCTTGAACAGCGTGGACTTGCCCGCGCCGTTGGGGCCGATCACGCCAACGATTCCGCCCGGCGGGAGCGTGAAACTGAGATCCTCGAACAAGAGCTTGTCGCCGAACGCCTTGGACACGTTGGTGACCTCGATCACCTTGCCGCCGAGCCGCTCGGGCACCTGGATCACAATCTGCGCCTTGCCCGGCTTGCGGTTGTTCTGCGCTTCCTGCAGTTGCTCGAACTTGCGAATACGCGCCTTGGACTTGGTCTGGCGCGCGGCCGGGGTCTGGCGAATCCATTCAAGCTCTTCGCGCAGCGCCTTGGAGCGGCCACTCTCTTCGCGCTCTTCCTGGCTGAGGCGCTTGGCCTTCTTCTCCAGATAGGTCGAATAGTTGCCTTCGTAAGGGAAGTACTTTCCCCGATCGAGCTCGAGAATCCAGCCGACGACGTTGTCGAGAAAATAACGGTCATGGGTGATCATCAGCACCGCGCCGGCATATTCCTTGAGATGGTTCTCAAGCCATTCGACGCTTTCGGCATCGAGGTGGTTGGTCGGTTCGTCGAGCAGCAGGATGCCGGGCTTCTGGATCAGCAGCCGGGTCAGCGCGACGCGCCGTTTCTCGCCGCCCGACAGGCTCGCCACGCCCATGTCGCCCGGCGGGCAACGCAGCGCTTCCATCGCGATTTCGAGCTGATTGTCGAGCGTCCAGCCGTCGACCGCGTCGATCTTCTCCTGCAGCGTCCCCATTTCGGTCCCGAGCGCGTCGAAGTCGGCGCCGTCCTCGCCCATTTCCATGCCGATTTGATTGAACCGCTCGACCATGTCGGCGACATCCCGCGCGCCGTCCTTGACGTTCTCGAGGACCGTCTTGGTGGGGTCCAGCTCGGGCTCCTGCGCCAGGTAGCCGACGGTGATGTATTCACCCGGCCACGCCTCGCCGGTGTAGTCGTTGTCGATCCCGGCCATGATCTTCATCAGCGTCGACTTGCCCACCCCGTTGGGCCCAACGATGCCGATCTTGGCGCCCTGGTAGAACTGCAAGTCGATGTTGCTCAGCACCGGCTTTGGGGCACCGGGAAAGGTCTTGGTCATGCTCTTCATGACATAGGCGTATTGGGCGGCCATCGGGGGTCCTTGCGGTATTCGGGCGGTGTCAGGAGTTGGCGGGCAGATAGGCGGTGAGCGCCCTGCGGGCAAGCGGGGCACGGGCGGGGTGCGACACAGGTGTCAGTGTACAGCGCTCGAACGCGGCGGCGGCGCCGCCTTGGACGCCCCCGCTATCGATGCGTAATCCTGCGGCAAAATCGAATAAAGCCTATCTGACCGACGTCAGGATCATGGTGCGTCACGTCTTCCCACAAGGAGTGGCAAGAGCGCCGCGATGATCTGGGCCGAGGCGCCGATGATTCCAGCGGGCGCCGCCAGCGCCGCCCATTGCTCGGGTATCGTGCGGCCAAATAGTGCTGCGCCGAGGAGCGTTTCGAACGCGACCAGCAGGACGAGAAAGCAAATTACCATTGCCCAACGGATTTTTATGGCGCGAGGCACGAGCCAGTGTCGAAGAGTCCAGCGGCAGGCGAAAAACGCCGCGCCAAGCATGACCGGAATTTCCGCGAACGTCGCGGCAATTTGGCCGAAGCGCGGAGCGACGTAAACGACGCGGATCGTGCCAAGGACAAAGCCTGCGGAAAACAGCAGGAAAAAATAGGCTGTTCCAGCGATCAGGGCGCGTTTCACATTAGCACTCCGACGATGCCGACTTTGGCGGTGCTTACACGGAAGAACCGAGACGCGATATTCGCCCTCTGACTAACTTCACGACGGCCCGCAGAGAAGACCAATTCGCGTCGACAGTGTGCTTGAGAAGCGAGAGCATCGCGGGCTAAAGCCGGGCACGAGTTACACGTCCAAGAAACGAACTCCTGGGAGATACGGACCAATGAGGACTTCGCCCCAGCGGCGCCCAATGCGCGCCCGCCTCCTGATCGTTCCTGCCCTGGCACTTGCGGCGTGCGCGCAGACGCCGCGGGCCGGTTCGGCAAGTGGAACCGTGCCGCGCGAGAACTTCGACTATGTGGCGTGGGATCAGTACCTTGGCGGCGCCGACAGTGCGCAGTATTCGGCGCTCGACCAGATCAACACGGGCAATGTCGGCCAGCTGCAGGTCGCGTGGAGTTACCCGACGGGCGCGGGCGCCGCGCCTCAGTTCAACCCGATCGTGGTCGATGGTACGATGTACCTTCAGAGCGGCGACGGTAAGATCGCCGCGCTCGATCCCGCCACCGGGCGCGAACTGTGGAAGAGCGCGACCACCGGGCGCATTGGCAGCCGCGGAGTCAACTACTGGCACAGCCCTGATGGCGCCGACCGCAGGCTGGTCTTCCTCGAGGACGGCCTGCTGCGCGCGATCGACGCGCGCACCGGCCAGTACGTCCCGGGCTTCAAGGTCGATTTACGCGACGCTTTGCCCGCCGGCCATGCCGCCACGCCGCGCCCATTGATGACCCAGAACCCGGGCCGGATATTCGAGGATACCGTGATCGTGTCGCTACCGGCCGGGTCCGGTTACGCCTCACACCCGGCGGACATCCAGGCCTACGACGTCCGCACCGGCACGCTCAAATGGGTGTTCCACACGGTGCCCCAAGCGGGAGAGTTCGGCGCCGACAGCTGGCCGGCCAAGGACCATGGGCAGTCGGGCGGGGTCCACAACTGGTCGGAATTCACGGTCGATCCGGAAACCGGCATCGTATTCGTGCCGACCGGAACCGCGCGGTTCGATTTCTACGGCGGCAACCGGGCGGGCGACAACCTGTTCGGCAATTCGCTGGTCGCGATCGACGCGCGCACCGGCAAGCGGCTGTGGCATTTCCAGACCGTGCACCACGATCTGTGGGACTTCGACCTGCCCAACGCGCCCAAGTTGATGACCATCACCAAGGGCGGCAAGCGGATTCCGATCGTGATCCAGGCCGCCAAGCACGGCTTCGTGTTCGTGTTCAACCGCCTGACGGGCGAGCCGATCTGGCCGATCGAAGAACGCCGCGTGCCGCAGTCCGACGTGCCGGGCGAACATAGTTCGCCGACCCAGCCATTCCCGACTTGGCCGTTGCCGTTCTCGCGTCAGAGCATGACCGAGGCTGACATCAACCCCTACCTTCCGGCGGATGACCAGGACAAGTTGCACCAACTGTTCAAGGACAGCCGCAACGAAGGCCTGTTTACGCCACCATCGGTGCGCGGGTCGATCTCGATCCCCGGACACAATGGCGGGACCAGCTGGGGCAACACGGCGGTCGACCCGGTGCACCAGCGCTTGTTCGTGGTCAGCCGCGAGATCCCGGTCCTCAACAAGCTGACGGTCGACGCGCGCCCGGATTCGCTCGCCACCATGCCCAACCGCCAGCCCGACAACCTGGCTTACACCGAAGCGTACAATTTCCTGCTGCAATCCAACGGCATGGTCGCGATCAAGCCGCCATTCTCGTTCCTCACGGCATACGACATGAACACCGGCAGGATGCTGTACCACATCCCCGACGGTGACAGTTACGTGCTGGCTCAGCAGGGTATCCTGAACACCGGCAGCCAGGCGCCGCGCGGCGGACCCGTGGCGACCGCCGGTGGTCTCTTGTTCGTCGGCACCAGCGGCGACCGCAAGTTGCGCGCGCGCGATTCGGCAACCGGCAAGGTGTTGTGGGAATACCAGCTCGACGCCGGGACCGAGGGCGTGCCTGCGGTGTTCGCCCACAACGGCCGCGAATACGTGACGCTGCCGGTGGGCGGCGAAGGGTTGTTCCCGCAAAAGGGGGCGCCCACGCCCGGGCCAAGCCGCTACATCACCTTTGCGTTGCCGCTGCGCTAGGACAGGGCGGTCCGCGCAGCTGCGCCGAACCGCTCAAATGCCTTGCGTGCGAGCGATGCTGCAGTGCAATATGGCGCGTCATGCGGATCGCCATCATCGATGAAAGCGCCAGCCGCGCCTCGATCATCCGGGAAGGGCTGGCGCAAATGGACAGCGACATCTTGGTCTTGACCGAGCGCAGCGGGTTGCTCGCGCAAGTCGAGGCGTTCGCACCCGACGTGGTGCTGATCGACCTCGGCAATCCCTCGCGCGACGTGCTCGAGGAATATTTCGCCGTCAGCCGCGCCGTGGCCCGTCCGATCGCGATGTTTGTCGACGAATCGGATGCCGAGACGATCGGCGCGTCGATCGATGCCGGGGTCTCGGTCTATGTCGTCGATGGGCTGGCGGCGGGCCGCATCCGCCCGGTCCTCGACCTCGCGGTGCGACGTTTCAACGCGTTCGCCCGCCTGCAGTCCGATCTCGATGAGGCGAACAGCAAGCTGGCCGCGCGCGACGCGGTCGACAAGGCGAAGCGAATCCTGATGAAGTCGCGCGGACTGAGCGAGCCCGAGGCGTATGCCGAGCTCCGGCGCAAGGCGATGCAGTCCAGCCGGCGCATCGCCGAAATTGCCGAGGCGGTCGTGACGGCACAAGAATTGTTGGGAGACAGCAAGTGACCGAGCGGCTGACCATCGGCTTCCTGCCGCTTGTCGACGCGTGCCTTCCGATCCTGGCGGCGGAGCACGGCTTCGCGGCCGAGGAAGGGCTCGATCTTGAATTCGTGCGCGATTTCTCGTGGGCGACGGTGCTCGACCGCTTGCTCTACGGGCACACCGACGCCGCCCACCTGATCGCTCCGCTGGCGATTGCCACCGCTCTGGGGCGCGGGCGTCCGGCCCAGCCGCTGGCCGCGCCGTTCGTGCTCGGTCTCAACGGCAACGCGATCACGTTCTCGCCCGCGTTGGCCGAGGCGGTCGGCGCACCCGAGGGGAGGCTGGGCGACCCGCGCGTGATTGGCGAGGCACTCAAGGATCAGGTCGCCAGTGGGCGCAAGCTACGCTTTGGCGTGGTTCATCGTTATTCAAGCCACAACTACATGCTGCGATACTGGCTGGCGGCATGCGGGATCGCGCCCGACGAGGACGTCGAGATCGTCACCATCGCGCCGCCGTTCACCGCCGACGCGCTGGAAAGCGGCGAGATCGACGGCACGTGCGTGGGCGAGCCGTGGAACAGCGTCGCGGTGGACCGCGGGGTAGGCCGGATCGTGCTTGCCACTGCGCAAATCTGGCGCCGCGGGGTCGAGAAAGTTCTCGCTCTGCGGGCGGATCGGCTCGACCAACGCCGCGAGGGGACGGAAGCTCTGATCCGGGCCATGCGCAAGGCCGGGGCCCACTTCGTTGACCCGGCCAACGCGCACGCCAATGCCGCTATCCTCGCGGGGCCGCGTTACCTCGACGCCGACCCCGCGCTGGTGTTGCGCGCAATCTCGGACCGGCTGGTGCTGTCGCAGGGACAGGCCCCGATCGATTATCCCGATTTCATGTTCCAGCACCGCGAGGCGGCCAACTTTCCGTGGGTCAGCCAGGCCGGCTGGCTCTATTCGCAGATGGTCCGGTGGGATGGGCTCGCATTCGATTCGCGCCAGGCGGAACTGGCGGCGCGGGTATTCAGGCCCGACGTGTACCGCAGTGCACTCAAGGGGACCGGCGACCTGCTCCCGGGCGCCAGTTCGAAAGTCGAAGGAAGCCTCCAGCGAGCGACCGCGGTGACGGCCCAGCAGGGAGCGATGGTATTGGAACAGAACCGCTTTTTTGACGGATTGGCGTTCGATCCCGACGATCTCGAAGGCTATATCGACCGCCAAAAGAATGCTGCACTGCAAAAATAGCTTTACGCGCCCCTAGCAGGCGCGTTACTCGTGACTCGTCGGCGACGCATCCAAGGTTGGATGGCCAAACGGGACCGACGACCCACTTTAACAACGCGTGGCAACGACGCCGCCCGATCTGGCTTGGTCCAGTCGAGGCGGCTTTTTTGCGTGCGTGGAGGAGGCGCGATGTACTTCGAACCGAATACCCCCGCGGCCAGCGAACGCACCGGCGTCGCCTTCTGGGAGACCGGCCACAAGCCAACCCTGTTCGCCGCATTCCTGTACTTCGACCTCGCCTTCATGGTGTGGGTCCTGCTCGGACCACTGGCGCCGAGCATTTCAATGGAGCTCGGCCTCAACGCCGCCGAAAAGGGTCTGATGGTCGCCACGCCGACACTGGCCGGCGCCGTCCTGCGTATCGCGATGGGCTTCTTGGTCGATCGTGTCGGCCCCAAGCGCACGGGCGCGATCGGCCAGATCATCGTCATTGCCGGGCTGATGACCGCGTATCTGGTGGGCATCGATAGCTTCTCCGGCACGCTGATGCTGGGTGGCTTGCTCGGCTTTGCCGGCGCCAGCTTCGCGGTCACCCTGCCGCTCGCCAGCCGGTGGTATCCGCCCGAGCACCAGGGCAAGGCGATGGGCTTGGCCGGGATGGGCAACTCCGGCACTGTCCTCGCGTCGCTATTCGCGCCGCTGCTGGCCAAGGCATTCGGGTGGAACGCGGTCCTCGGCCTTGTGTGCATCCCGCTCGTCGTCGTGCTCGTCATCTACCTCGTGCTGGCCAAGGACTCGCCGTCCACCCCGGCCCCGCAGAAGCTGGCGTCCTACGCTGAGCCGCTCGCCGACCAGGATGCCTGGTGGATGATGCTGTTCTACCTTGTCACCTTCGGCGGCTTCTCCGGGCTCGCTGCCTCGCTGTCGATCTACTTTGTCGACAACTTCGGCCTGACACCGGTGCAAGCCGGATATTGCGGCGCCGCGTGCGTGTTCGCCGGGTCGCTGGTGCGGCCGATGGGTGGCGCGCTGGCCGACAAGATCGGGGGCATCAAGACGCTGACGATGGTCTACCTCGTTGCTGCCGCCGCGCTGATCGCTATCAGCACCGGCCCTACCACCCTGGTCCTGGCGATGGGGCTGTTCATCGTTGCAATGCTCGCGCTGGGTACCGGCAATGGTGCGGTGTTCCAGCTCGTCCCGCAGCGTTTTGGCAAGCAGATCGGCGTGATGACCGGTCTTGTCGGCTGCGCGGGAGGGGTTGGCGGGTTCCTGCTCGCCTCCTCGCTCGGCTTCGCGAAGCAGGCGTATGGCACCGAACAGGTCGGGTTCCTGATCTTTGCCTCGCTCGCGCTGGTCGCGTTGCTTGGCCTGACGATTGTCAAAGGCCGCTGGCGGTCCACCTGGGGTGCATCCTTGCAAACCGTCCGCATCTGAATCCCCCCGGCGGGGACCGGCCCACAAGCGGCCGGCCCCGCCCCCGGGAGGACCTGGACGAGCTTCACCAGGGAGGCATTCATCTATGATCAAGCATATTGTCCTCGCGCTGGCCGGCAGCGCCGCCATCGCGAGCAGTCCCGTGCTGGCAAAAACCGGCGACCCGATCCAGGTCGGCAACGGCCTCACGCTCGACCCGATCGTCGACTTGCGAGTGAGGTACGAGAGCGTCGACCAGCCGACGCTCGAGGCGGACGCGGTGACCGCGCGGTTGCGCGCGGGGTTCGAGCTCAAGAATTCGGCGGGCTTGTCGTTCCTGGTCGAGGGCGAGGGGACCTGGGCGGTCGTCGACGACTACAATGCCTTTCCGTTTGCTATCGCCTCGCGCCAGCGGCGAGCTGGCTTTGCGGCAGTGCCCGATCCGGAGAACCTCGAGCTCAATCGATTGCAGCTGCAATGGAAGAGCAAGGCGGTAACAGTCACTGTCGGCCGCCAGCGGATCAATCTCGACGATCAGCGATGGGTCGGCAATGCTGGCTGGCGGCAGAACGAGCAGACCTTCGATGCCGTGCGCGCCGAAGCCAAGGCCGGCCCGGTCGCCCTCGACGCCGCTTACATGATCGGTCAACGCACGGTGTTCGGCGCTTATGGTGGTCCGCGCGAGGCATATGATGGCGATTTCGTTCTGCTGGGCGCGGGCGGCAAGCTGGGTCCGGTACAGGCCAAGGCCTTCGCCTATCTGCTCGACTACGACGATGCGTTCTTCCTTGGCAATTCGAGCCAGACTTACGGGCTGCGAGTGACCGCGCCGGTGCCGGTCGGCAAGGCCAGGCTCACGCTCGCCGCGAGCTATGCGCGCCAGTCGGGCTACGCCAGCAACCCGAACGATTACGCGGCCGACTATCTTGCGGCTGAAGTGGCCGCCGGGTGGCGCGGACTGACCGCCACCGCCGGGTGGGAGCAACTCGGCAGCGACGGCGGCCGCTTCGCGGTGCAGACGCCAATGGCCACGCTGCACAAGTTCGATGGCTGGGCCGACGTGTTCCTGACCACGCCCGCAGCAGGTCTGCGCGATCTTTACGGCGGCCTGGCTTACAAGTTCGCGGGCGTGAAGGCGTTGCCGGGCCTCACCGCGGCGGTCACTTATCATCGATTCGACAGCGACGCCGGGAGCCGCGAGTACGGCAGCGAGTGGGATGCCTCGCTTGGCTGCAAGCTGGGGCCGGTGGCCTTGCTGGGCAAATACGCCGATTACGACGCCTCCGGATTCGGCGTGGCGACGCGCAAGGTCTGGCTCCAGATGGAGGCGGCATTCTGAATTCATGCTGCAGTGCAAAAAACGCACTTGCGGGTCGGTCTCCGAATCAGATACAACCCGTCTGAAGCGAAGGACCGCGGCCCACTGACGGGCCGCATGCAAGGTCCAACGCCCAGCAGCACAGCGTGGCAACGAAGCCGCCAGGTCTGTCCCACCCGGGACCTGCCTTGGCGGCTTTTCTGCGTGCGCGAGGAGGACCAATGAACGCGCACAGCGGCATCGAGATGGCAAGCGGCGCCCCCACCGGCGAGCGACTGGTGGTGATCGGCAACGGCATGGCGGGGTGCCGCGCGGTCGAGGAAATCCTCGCCCGCGACCCGGCGCGCTATGCGGTGACCATCTTTGGCGCCGAGCCACGCGTGAATTATAACCGCATCATGCTGTCCCCAGTGCTCGCGGGCGAGAAGAGTTTCGACGACATCGTCATCAACACCGCCGAATGGTACACAGCGAACGGCATCGAGCTGATCGCGGGCGATCCGGTGATCCACGTCGACCGCCAGCACCAGCAGGTGGTCGCCCGCTCGGGCCGGGTCGAAAGCTACGACCGCCTGCTCATCGCGACCGGTTCCGACCCGTTCGTGATCCCGGTCCCCGGCAAGGACCTGCCCGGCGTCGTCACTTTTCGCGATCTCGACGATGTCGACAAGATGCTCGCCGCGGCCGAGCGCGGCGGCAGCGCGGTGGTGATCGGGGGTGGCCTGCTCGGCCTCGAAGCGGCGCACGGCCTGACCTTGCGCGGGATGCAGGTGACGGTGATCCACCTGATGCCGACGCTGATGGAGCGCCAACTGGACGAGGCGGCCGGGTGGCTGCTCAAGAGCGAGCTCGAACGGCGGGGGCAGATGATCCTGACCGGCGCCGACACCGAAGCGATCCTCGAACGCGACGGTCACGTGTCCGGCGTGCGCCTGAAGGACGGACGCGAAATCGCGGCCGACCTGGTCGTCATGGCGGTCGGTATCCGGCCCAACACCACGCTCGCCAAGGCCGCTGGGCTCGAATGCGAGCGCGGGATCATGGTCGACGACCATATGGTGACGTCAGACCCGGCGGTCTTCGCGGTTGGGGAATGCGTCCAGCACCAGGGCCAGTGCTACGGCCTGGTCGCGCCGCTGTGGGAAATGTGCCGCGCGCTCGCCGACCACGCGACCGACGCTCCGACCGGCTATACCGGCTCGGTCACTTCGACCAAGCTCAAGGTGTCAGGGATCGAGGTGTTCTCGGCCGGCGACTTCTCGGACGCCGAAGGAACTGAGGACATCGTCATGCGCGATGCCGCGCGCGGGGTGTACAAGCGCGTCGTCGTCAAGGACGACAAACTCATCGGCGCCGTACTCTACGGCGATACCGCCGACGGCACCTGGTACTTCGACCTGCTGAAGAAGGGGGAGGATGTCTCCGACATCCGCGATGCCCTGATCTTCGGCCAGGCTTACGCGTCCGGGGGTGCGCCAGCGGACCCTAACGCGGCCGTTGCGGCGCTCTCCGACGATGCGGAGATATGCGGCTGCAACGGCGTTTCCAAGGGCAAAGTGGTCGCCGCGATCATGGCCGGCGCGTGCAGCCTCGACGCGGTCCGCTCGACCTGCAAGGCTTCGGCGAGCTGCGGCTCCTGCACCGGCCAGGTCGAGAGCTTGCTGAGCGTCGCGCTCGGGGCCGACTATGGCGGCGCCCGAACGGTCAAGACGGTGTGCAAATGCACCAGCTTCGGCCACGACGACGTCCGCCGCGAGATCGTGGCACAAGCGATGAAGTCGATCCCCGAAGTGATGCAAAAGTTGCACTGGTCGACTCCGGACGGCTGCGCTTCGTGCCGCCCGGCGCTCAATTACTACCTGCTGTGCGCCTTGCCAGGTGAGTACGAGGACGACCAGAAAAGCCGCTTCGTCAACGAGCGGATGCACGCCAATATCCAGAAGGACGGCACCTATTCGGTTGTCCCGCGGATGTGGGGTGGATTGACCAACCCGCGCGAACTGCGCGCGATTGCCGACGTGGTCGAGAAATATGACGCGCCGATGATCAAGGTCACCGGCGGCCAGCGCCTCGACATCTTCGGGATCAAGAAAGAAGACCTGCCCGCGGTGTGGGCCGATCTCAATGCGGCGGGAATGGTCTCGGGCCATGCCTACGGCAAGTCACTGCGCACAGTGAAGACGTGCGTGGGCAGCGAATGGTGCCGCTTCGGCACGCAGGATTCGACGGGCCTGGGCGTCAAGATCGAGCAGATGACCTGGGGAAGCTGGATGCCGCACAAGTTCAAGATCGCGGTCAGCGGTTGCCCGCGCAATTGCGCCGAGTCGACGATCAAGGACTTTGGCGTGATCTGTGTGGATTCGGGTTACGAGCTTCACGTCGGCGGCAACGGCGGGATCAAGGTCCGGGTCACCGACCTGCTGGGCAAAGTCGCCACCGAGGAAGAGGCGCTCGAGTATTGCGCCGCGTTCATCCAGCTCTACCGCGAACAGGCCCATTACCTCGAACGCACCGCGCCGTGGATCGAACGCGTCGGTCTCGGCCACGTGACGGACCAGCTTTTCGCCGAGCCGGATACCGTCCGCCGCCTGGCACTTCGCTTCCGCTATTCACAGCAATTCATGCAGGATGATCCGTGGGCTAAACGCGCCGCGGGGGCGGACAGCGAATTGCACCAGCACCTCGCCGAGGTGCGCCCGCTGGAGCTGGCCCAATGATCGGAGAATGGCTCGACATTGGTCCGGTGACCCAGATCGCACCCGGCAACGCGCGCACCCTGCCGGTGCGCGGCGGCGAGGAACTCGCGGTGTTTCACACCCTCGACAACCGCTTCTACGCGCTGGTTAACCGGTGCCCGCACAAGGGTGGCCCGCTCAGCCAGGGCATCGTCCACGGCGGCGTGGTCACGTGCCCGCTGCACAACTGGAACATCTCGCTCAAGACCGGAGAGGCGCTCGGCGACGACGAGGGTTGCGTGCCGACGATCCCGCTCAGGGTCGATGCCGGCCGCATCTACCTGCTGCGCGAAGCAGTCGTGCGCGGGATAGCGGCGTGACGGCATGAACGCCGTGCGCACCACGTGCGCTTATTGCGGGGTCGGGTGCGGCATTTCGGTTCGCCCCACGGGCGAACGGACGCTTGAAATCAAGGGTGATCCCGAACACCCGGCCAACCGTGGCAAGCTGTGCTCCAAAGGTACCCACCTGGGCGAGACGGTCGGGCTTGAAGGGCGTCTGCTGTATCCCGAGATTGGCGGCAGGCGGGTGGGTTGGGAGCGCGCAATCCGCCTCGTCGCGGCGAGATTTGCCGATACCATCGCGCGCCATGGGCCAGACAGCGTGGCCTTCTATGTCTCGGGCCAGTTGCTGACCGAGGACTACTACGTCGCCAACAAGCTGATGAAGGGGTTCATCGGCTCGGCCAACATCGACACCAATTCGCGGCTGTGCATGGCAAGCGCAGTGGCCGGCCACATGCGCGCGTTCGGCGAGGATATCGTGCCGGCGAGCTACGACGACCTCGACCAGGCCGACCTCGTCGTGCTGGTTGGCTCGAACACCGCATGGTGCCATCCCATCGTCTACCAGCGGATCATGGCTGCCCGCGCGGCACGCGGCGCCAAGCTGGTGGTCATCGACCCGCGCCGGACCGAAACCTGCCAGGAAGCCGACCTCCACCTCGCGCTGCGCCCGGGCAGCGACGTCGCGCTGATGAATGGCTTGCTGGCGTGGTGCCGCGATCATGGCGCGCTCGACGACGATTATCTGGCCGCACACGTCGCGGCGCCACCCGAGTTTTGGGATGTAGTGGGCGAGGGTACCGACTTGTGGTCGACGGCCCGGGCCTGCGACGTGCCGCCGGCCGACTTGCGCCGTTTCTTCGAGCTGTTCGCCGCGACCCCGCGCACGGTCACGCTATTCAGCCAGGGGGTAAACCAGTCGCTTACCGGTACCGACCAGGTCAACGCGATCGTCAACCTGCACCTCGCCACCGGGCGCATCGGCAAGCCCGGCGCGGGGCCGCTGTCGCTGACCGGCCAGCCCAACGCCATGGGCGGGCGCGAGGTCGGCGGGCTCGCCAACATGCTGGCGGCGCACATGGGGTTCTCGCCAGCGGAGCGCGATCGCGTGGCCCGCTTCTGGGAGGCGC
>JBDSUJ010000095.1:0-10809 GCA_039927815.1 Croceibacterium sp.
TGATCTCGGCAATGACGTCGCGGCCGGGTGCCGGCGCCTGCTGGCGGGCGATCGGCGCGATGACCAACTGCCTGGCATATTCCATGTGCGGCGCGGGCGCCTTGCCGGGATAGATGAAGCCGGCGACCGGCCACGCGGTGGTGCCGAGGTCCCCGATCGGCGCGTACCACACGCGGACCTGGCTCCAGTCATTCGCCGGGGAAACGTCGACCGCGCGGACATCGTGCTCGACCTGGCCACGGCGGCCGTCGATCGGCGACCAATTGGCGTGGGTCAGCAGCACAGTGCGCGAATCGAGTACCTGGCTGACCGCGGCGACGTGCCCCAAAGTCATGTTGCCGGCTGGCAGAAACGCCATCACCGCGCCGGCGCGGGGCGTGTGGCCCTTGGCGTAGCGACCCTCCGCCTGATCCCACCAGGTCCACGCGTCACCGAAGATCTGAATGCCCGACACCTGCCGCGCAACGGGCACGCACTGGAGATAGGGCGGCAGCTCGGCGACGATCTGGGGCGCGGCGTTGCCCGCGTCGAACGGCGCTTCGCCGTGGGCGGCGGCGGCGCTGATGGCACAGGCGGCGGCGGCGAGGAACGCTTTCATCGCGCCAACCTCGCGCGGAACGGTTAATTTCGAGTTACGCCATTGCTTGCCAAGCGGGCGCCGCGCGGCCACCTGCACCCGCATGGCCCGGCGTCCCCTCCCCCAGATCGTGATCATCGGCCGCCCGAACGTCGGCAAATCGACGCTGTTCAATCGGCTGGTGGGCAAGAAGCTGGCGCTGGTCGACGACCAGCCGGGCGTGACTCGCGACCGCCGGTTCGGCGAAGCGGGGCTGCTGGGCCTCGAGTTCGAAGCCGTCGACACCGCCGGGTGGGAGGACGAGGAAGCCGAAACGCTCCCCGGCCGGATGCGCGCACAGACTGAAATCTCGCTCAAGGGCGCCGACGCGGCGCTGTTCGTGTTCGACGCCCGCGCCGGGCTGACCCCGCTCGACGAAGAGATCGGGCGCTGGCTGCGCGAGCAGGACGTGCCGGTGGTGCTGGTGGCCAACAAATCCGAAGGAAACGCCGGCCAGTCGGGCATCATCGAGGGGTATTCGCTCGGCCTGGGCGACCCGGGCCCGGTGTCGGCCGAGCACGGCGAAGGCGTGGCCGAGCTGTACCAGGCGCTCAAGCCGTACATCGCGCACAAGCAGCCGGTGGATGACGAACCAGCCGAAGGGGACGACGAGGAGGACGAAGATCCCGCCCGCCCGCTCGCGCTGGCCATCGTCGGGCGGCCCAATGCCGGCAAGTCGACGCTGATAAACCGCCTGCTGGGCGAGGATCGGCTGCTGACCGGGCCCGAAGCCGGCATCACTCGCGATTCGATCGCGGTGCCGTGGGCATGGACCGACCCGGCGACCGGCGAGGCGCGCACGGTCAAGCTGATCGACACCGCCGGAATGCGCAAGAAAGCCAAAATCGACGACAAGCTGGAGCGGATGGCCGTCGCCGATGCCCGCCACGCAGTCGATTTCGCCGAAGTCGTGGTGCTGCTGCTCGATGCGACCCGCGGGCTCGAGGTGCAGGATCTTAAGATCGCCAACCTCGTGCTCGATGAAGGCCGTGCACTGATGGTGGTGATCAACAAGTGGGACGTGGCCGAGGGCGCCAGCGCGCTGTTCAACGGCATCCGCGGCGCGCTCGAGGAAGGGCTCGCGCAATTGAAGGGCGTGCCGCTGCTGACCGTCTCGGCGGTGACCGGCAAGGGCCTCGACCAGATGATGGCCGCCGCGTTCGAGCTGCGCGCACAATGGAGCCGGCGCGTTCCAACCGCCGGGCTCAACCGGTGGTTCGAGCATGCGCTCGAGACCAACCCGCCCCCGGCCCCGGGCGGGCGGCGGATCAAGCTGCGCTACATCACTCAGATCAAGACCCGCCCGCCGAGCTTTGTGATCTTCGGTTCGCGGCTGGACGACCTGCCGACCAGTTATCAGCGCTATCTGGTCAATGGCATCCGCAAGGAACTGGGCTTCGGCGCAGTACCGGTGCGCCTGACGATGCGCAGTTCGAAGAATCCTTTCGCCAAGGAGTGACGAGCACCTTGTGCCTGGTGGGCGGCCAGGCTGGTCGATGTACTCCACCGCCTAAGCCTGAGACGCGAACCCTTCGCGCAAGCGCTGTTCGTCCTCGCGGACCCGGTGAGTGCCGCAGCGATCCTCGACGCCATTCCCGCGCATTGTTTTCCGGAACGGTGGCGCCGCGCATTCGTTTGTCGAACGGGAGTTAATCCGGAGAAATCCAATGCATAAGTCTCTAATCATCGCTGCTGGCGCCGCGCTTGCGGTTCCGGCGGTCGCTCACGCACAACCGGTTTGCGGCCAGTCGCAATCCGGCATGGGAAATATCGCCGGCAATGTCGCCGGTCAGGTCCTTGGGAACGCGGTCGGCGGGGTCGCTGGTCAGATTCTCGGCGCAGTGCTCAGCTCTCGGTCGAACAGCAATTGCGTTCCGTGGGACCAGAGCCAGCAGCGTGGCAACGCCTACGGCTATTATGACGAATATGGGGTATGGCACGTCGGCGCCCAAAATCCGCAGCCTCCGCAGGGTTACTATGACCGCTCGGGCCAGTGGGTCGAAGGCTACCCAAGCGGCTATTACGATTCGCGCGGCCGCTGGGTCGCCACTGCCAGCACCGGCGCGCAATCCGGCTACACCGATTCGAACGGCTATTGGGTCCCGGGCACGTCGAACGGTTACTATGGCGCCAACGGACAAGTCGTTCCGCCAACGTACTCGGGATATTGGAGCAACGGGCGCTGGGTTTCCGGCGCGGCGGTCGGACGCTACGATTCGCGCGGCCGGTGGGTCGCGGGAACGCCTGCGTGGCACCAGGACGCCAATGGCCGCTATGTGGGCGAAGCGCAGCCGGGCTATTACGACACCTCGGGCCGCTGGCATCGCGGTAGGACCTGGGGCTACTACGATGCCCAGGGCCGGTGGGTGAAGACCGCCAATCCGTATGGCCGCTAGGCCGATCTGGCCGACGACAAGCAAGGCCCGGACGCGAGTCCGGGCCTTGTGCGGTTACAGCCCGACGTTGCGCATGGCGTCCTCGGCCAGCGGCGCGCCCGCCGGCTGGCCGTTGGCCTGCAGCAAGTAGGCGGTGACCGCGAGGTAATCGGCTGCCGGCAGCGACCCCGCCGCGCCCGGCGGCATGGTGCGGACTTTGGCGAACAACTCAGCCAGCGGGTGGCCGCGCCAGTTGGCGAGGAACTCCGCACCTTTCAGCGGCGGGATTCCCCCCGCCGGCTCGAACGTCGCGCCGTGGCACGCGGCGCAGTTCGCGGCGTAGACGCGCTGCCCGGCGGTGGCCTGCGCGGAGTTGAAGACGCCACTGGTGGCCGGACGCGGCGCCGGGCCGCCACCCTGTGCAGGGTCAACGGCGATGGCGCCGGCACGCGCCGGGTTGACCGGCGCGCGTAGGGGCCCTTGCCGGCCGATCCCCGCGTCAGGCAGTGCGAACACGAACAGCGTCCCTTGCTGCCCGTGGATCAACTCGGGGGTGAAGCTGTCCCCCAGCCAGAACCCGGTCGAGACCGCGACATATTGGTGCCCGCCGGCCGCAAAGGTTACCGGATAACCGGTCACCGCCGAGCCGAGGTTGATTTCCCAAAGCACCTTGCCGCTGTCCTGGTCGAGCGCGCGGAACCGGCCCGCGGCATCGCCGGCGAACAACAGCCGCCCGCCGGTCGTCAGGATCGACTGCATGCCGGCGCGAGTGGAAAATTTCCACGCGGTGCGGCCGGTGACCGAGTTGACCGCGGTGATTACCCCCAGCTTGTTGTCGGAACCGGGTGCGAGCGCGATTTTCGACGCCACCGAGTATGTCGGGGTGGGCCAGGCCGGCGCAGTGGCGGTAACCGTCTCGCACAAGTTCTGCTCGGGAAAATACATCGTCTTGGTCAGCGGGCTATAGGCCGGCGCCTGGTAGTTGGCCCCGCCGGTGGAGGACGGGCATACAAAGCGGGTGTCGCCGATCTTGTCGAACACAGTCGCCGGATTGACGGTGACCCTGCCGGTCGCGCCGTCGATCGCCTGGACCACGTTCTGCATTACCGTCGGCCGCGCCCACAGGAATTCGCCGGTGCGCCGGTCGAGGGTGTAGACGATGCCGGTCTTGCCGGGAATGCCGGTGACCACCTGGTAGGTCTTGGTACGGTCGATCCGCGGGTTGATCCAGGTCACTTCCCTGGCATCGGGCGCGACCTGCTGGTCGAGCAGGATGCGCGGCAAGGTGTGGTCGAGGTCCCAGTGATCGACCACGTGCTGGTAATGCCACACGATCTTGCCCGTGCGTACGTCGAGCGCGAGCGTCGAGTTGTGATAGAGGTAAGTGAACTGGTTGCCGGCGAGCATGAACTTGGGCGCCGGGGTGCTGACCGAGGTGCCCATGTAGAGCAAGTGCAACCCGGGATCGTAGCTGGCGTTCATCCACGCGCCGACTTGTTGGCGCCGTTCCAGCGGCGTGCCGCCCCAGGTCTGGTCGTTGGGATCGTCCCCGCGGGCGATCGTGCTGGTGCGCCACACTTCCTTGCCGGTGCGGGCATCATGCGCGGTTATTACGCACGCGTCGGGCCCGCCTTTCTGGTCGCACGAGCGGCCGGTGATCGCCAGCCCGTCGGCGATGATCGGGCCCGAGCTTTGCTTGGCGCCTTTGTGATAATCCATGATCTGGGTGTCCCACGCCAGCTTCCCGCTCTGCGCGTCGACCGCGTAGATATGATCGTCCGAGCCGCGCGCGATGATCAGGTTGCCGTAGATGCCGAGGTTGCGATTGGTGTCGGGGAAAGTCAGACTCTGTGCCAGATCCTTGGGCAACTCGCGCTTGTGAGTCCACAGCACGTCTCCCGACGCTGCGTCCATCGCGGTGATGTTGTCGCTCGGGCCGGGGAAATACATCACCCCGTTGTGGACCAGCGGGGTGCCTTCCTGGTGCCCGGCATCGAGTGGGCGCACCCACACCAGCCGCAGCTGGCCGACGTTGGCGCGGGTCACCTGGGCGAGCGGGCTGTAGCCCCACGAATCGAGCGTCCGCCGCCAGCTGAGCCAGTCGTTCGGATCGGGCCGCTGGATCATCGCATCGGTCACCGGAACGAACGGCGCGGCGGATTGGCCGAGCGCCTGGCCGACGGCCAACGTTGCCAGCACCGCGCCTGCGGCCACGCGCGAAATCCTCATCAGCTACCCCTCCCGGCCGTGATCGGCTCGTGCCCTACGGTAGCAGGCTTTGCGGCACGCTCCAGATGCCGCGTTCATCCCTCCAAGGCCGCCTAGCGGTCGCGGCCCGGAATTTTTGCGGGCGGTTCCTGGCCCAGCAGCCGGTGAACCGCGGCCATGAAGGGGCGGATCGACACCGGCTTGGGCAAGTAGTCGTTGGCTCCGGCGCGGCGAATGCGCGCCTCCTCGCCCTTGCCGACATAGGCGGTGACGGCCAGTACCGGAACTTCCGTCAGCGCAGGATCGGCGCGCAGCGCGGCGATTACTTTCAGGCCCGAGACGTGCGGCAACTGGATGTCGGTGATGACCAGATCGGGCGCAAACACCCGCGCGGTTTCAAGCGCGGCCCGGCCGTCTTCGAGCGCCTCGACCGTGAACCCGTTGCCTTCCAGCGTCGCACAGTAAAACATGCGGTTCAGCAGGTCGTCTTCAACCACCAGGATGCGCTTGGTCATGCGCGCGCAACGCCTGCTGGCGGCAATTGTTTCTCCCGTAAGGTTCCGGCCAGACCGTTTGTTGGTTAACGAGAGCGCCACCAACTTGCGTAGCGCTACCGAAACTTGCCGTCTATGGCTTCGGTATGCCACGCCGGACGCCCCACCTCGCCGATCTGGACGGCCTAGTCGCATCGATCGAACTGACCCCGATCGCGACGGTCGTAACCGATCCGCGCGCGGCGGATAATCCGATCATCGCCTGCAATGCCGCCTTCGTGCAGTTGACCGGCTATCGGCACGACGAGATCGTCGGGCGCAATTGCCGGTTTCTTGCCGGCGAACGGACCACCGAAAGCTCGCGCGCAGTGCTGCGCGAAGCGGTCGCCGAACGCCGGACCGCGCTGTGCGAAACGGTCAACTATCGCAAGGACGGCAGCGCGTTCCGCAATGCGGTAATGATCGCGCCGGTTCTCGACGACAACGGCCAGGTGCTGCTGTTCATCGGCTCGCAAATGGAAATCCCGGACAGCGGCGCCCACATGCGCCGCGATCATGCGCAAACGCGGGTCACGGCGCTCAGCCGGCGCCAGCGTGAGGTCCTCGGCCACCTGGTGCGCGGGTTTCGCAACAAGCAGATCGCAGGCGTGCTGGGAATCGACGAGAAAACCGTCAAGATGCACCGCGCGGCGATGCTGACCCGCCTCGGCTGCGCCACGTCCGCCGACGCCATCCGCATTGCGGTGGAAGCGGGCGTAGCCGACTAGGCATCGAGCCGGCGCCTGGATGGGACCGCGACGGGTTTGAACCGCTGCGTTTCTTCGACCGAGCCCCATTCGCTGACATGCACGGTGTAGCGCGCCGCCAGCTCAACCAATATCGCGTCCACGCTGCTCTCGGGCGTGGACGCGGCGGCGGTGATGGCGAAGCTCCCTCCTCCCGCAGGCAGCACCGACCAGTCGAGCGCATCCGCGGTGGCGACAAGTTGGACGTTGGAACACAGCCCTGCGGCTACTTCCACCAGTCGGTTGGCGTTCGAGGATATCCGCTCGCCCACCACGATCACCGCGTCGGCGTGCGCAGCGAGATTGCTCACCGCGGCCTGCCGGTTGGTGGTGGCGTAACAGATGTCGCTTGCCGGCGGTGCCACCAGATCGTGGAAGCGCCGTTCGAGTGCGGCGACGACCTCGGCCGCCTCACCGACCGAGAAAGTCGTTTGCACCGCGTAGGCGATGGGATCGCCCGGCCCCAATCGCAACGCCGCGACTTCGTGCGCCGAACGGACTAGCGACGCGGCACTCGGCGGAAGACGGCCAAGTGTGCCGTCGATTTCCGGGTGTCCCCGGTGGCCGACAATGACCACGTGGCGGCCCGACCGGTGGTGGCGTTCGACCTCGCGATGCACTTTGGCCACCAGCGGACAGACCGCGTCGTAAACCGTCAGCCCCCGCCGGCGCGCATCGCGCGCAACAGCCGGGACCACGCCGTGGGCGGACAGGATGATTACCCCGCCGGCCGGCACTTCGTCCACTTGCTCGACGAACACCGCCCCTTCGCCCTCAAGCATGCGGACGACCGAGTAATTGTGCACGATCGCATGGCGCACGTAGACCGGCGCGCCATGCACTGCCAGCGCATCGCGCACGGCGCCGATCGCTCGGCGCACGCCGGCGCAAAAGCCGCGCGGCGCGGCCATCAGCACCTCAACGTCGGGTTTACGCGTGCCATGCGCAGCACCGGCCATATCTCGCTCCTGCGCTCGCTCTTGGTCGCAGGTTAGGAGCCCTGGGTCGGGCGGACCATCTGGACTAAAGCAGGTAGCGCATCCGTACTGTCTGCCGCACGACGCCAGGACCGATCTCGAACACCACCGCGGCAAAGCGCGGGGGACCAAACCGGATCACCGGATTGCGCGAAAAGCCAAACCCTTCGCGGGGAATCCCCAGAGCCGAGTCGGCGCGCCCATTGCCGTTCGCATCATGCAGCACGGACAGCGCATAGCGGCCTGGCTCAGGCGCGGTCAGGCGGACAAGCCGGGCGTTCGCCGCAACCGACGCGGTGATCGCCGCCGGGTCACCGCTGCAATCGGGAAAGTGGTTCGCATCGCGAGTCAGGCACAGCCGCAGCAAGCCCCGATCGTTGCGCAAATTCTCAAGTGTCACATCGACCTCTGCCGGGGCCACGCTGCCGATTGCCAGCAGCATGGCCGCCGTGGCGACAAAGGATTTCACTGACTTACACTCCCGTCCGACCCGGCGGGTTCGCCCTGCTCGCTATCGGCAGGGTCTGGCAAGCGCGTTGTAAGCGCTCAGCGTGGCGGCACGAGGCACGGCTGGCCCGCCTTTTGCAGCGAGCGGCAGGCCGCTTCGGCGCCGCCACGCGAAGCGAAGCCGCCCGCCTGGAGGCGGGTCACACCGCCAGAGGCGACGACCACTCGATTCTTGCCGGCAAGTTCTGCGCGGCCACTCACTTGCTGCCACAGGACTTGGGCATTGGCGGCGACGGAAAACGCCCCCAATTGCACGCGCCACGGGCCCCCCGTTGCCGTCGGGCTGGCCACCGGTACGGTGCGCGCGGGCGCCGTTGCATCAACCATCGGTACGGCGCGCGTCGCCGCGGGTGCGAGCGAGACGCGCGTTTGCTCGGGCCGGGCTGGAGCCGCTGCGGGCGGCGGCGGCGCGGGACGCGCGGCAGCGAGTTGCGGGCGGCGCGAGATTGTCGACGGGCGGGCAAAGCTGGCGCCGGCGTCGGCCGGACTTTCCGATCCCGTCGCGCGCCGCGCCTCCGCGACCGCTTCCCGCGCTGCGGCGACGGACGGCGACATCGCAACGCTCGCCCCGGCCCGCGGCATGCGCGGAGCCGCAGCCGCCGTCTGGACGGACGGGCGTTCGGCGCGCGGCTGGCGTGCCGCCAAATCGACTGCTGCGAGTTGAACCGTGCGCGCCGCTTCCGCCTCGGCCCGCAACGTCTGCGCCATGGCGACGGCCTGCTGGCGCTGGTCGAGCGGGATGTGCTGATCCATCTGCGCCAGCGCCTGGGCCGCCTGCGGCAGTCCTTCGGCGTTGGCCAGGGTCACCAGCGCATAGGCGCGGACCCAGTCCTTGGGCAGCAAGTCCCCGTTGAAGTGCGCGATGCCGAGCAAATACTGCGAGCGCGGATCGCCGCGCCGCGCGGCATCGCGGACATACGGCAGCGCGGCCTCGCGCCGGCCATCTTGGAACAGCATCAGGCCATACGTGTCGGCGGCCTGGAGATGGCCCGCGGCGGCCGCCCTGGCGTACAGCGTTTCGGCGCGTTTGGTATCGGCGGCAACGCCGCGGCCCATGCGATAGGCCTGCGCAAGGTTGAACATTGCGTCTGGATCGCCGGCTTCGGCCGGGCCCTGCCACTGGCTCACGGCGGCGGTATAATCGCCCCGGCTCCACGCATCGACTCCGCCCTTGACGTCGGCCAGCGCCGGCACGGCCGCGGCTCCCGCGAGCAGCAGCAACGCGGTGGCGGCGGACGTGGTCAGCTTGAACGGCATCGGACCCTTCCCTGGCGCTTCCCCGTGGCTATGAAGCTGCCATAGTAAACAGGCCGTTAGCAAAAGGTTTATTCTGCCGCTGTCCCGCGCCGGGTCAGGCATCGCGTGCGCCGAGCCTGCGATCTTCATTCCGGCGGACCGCCATTAACTCAAAATTTAGGGTGATCTGCGATCCCGCTGTCTGAAGCAGCCGGCCTTTATGGTCTCGTCGGCTCAGTTTGAGGGGAAACAGCCTTGCGCGTTTTGGCTTTGGCTTCGCAGAAGGGCGGGTCCGGTAAGACCACGCTCTCCGGCCATCTGGCGGTTCAGGCGCAGCGCGCCGGCGCCGGCCCGGTGGTGCTGATCGACATCGATCCGCAAGGCAGCCTGGCGGATTGGTGGAACGAGCGTGAGGCGGAATATCCCGCCTTTGCCCAGACCACGGTCGCGCGGCTCGCCAACGATCTGGTGATCCTGCGCCAGCAGGGCTTCAAGCTGGCCGTGCTCGACACCCCGCCCGCGATCACCATGGCGATCCAGTCGGTCATCTCGGTGGCCGAGCTTATCGTCGTCCCGACTCGGCCCAGCCCGCACGACTTACGCGCCGTTGGCGCCACGGTCGATTTGTGCGAGCGCGCGGGCAAGCCGCTGATCTTCGTGGTCAATGCCGCGACCCCCAAGGCCAAGATTACTTCCGAAGCCGCCGTCGCGCTGTCGCAGCACGGCACGGTGGCCCCGATCACGCTCCATCACCGGACCGACTACGCCGCCTCGATGATCGACGGCCGGACCGTGATGGAGGTCGAGCCGGAGGGCCGCAGCGCCCAGGAAGTGGTCGCGTTGTGGCATTATATCGCCGATCGCCTGGAAAAGAATTTTCGCCGTACCGTGTTCGCTCCGCCGAGCAGCACGGTCGCGCAGATGCCGGGATCGCACCGGCCGCAGGGTGGCTTCGGCCGCCGTGTCGCGCAGTAGAGCGCGGCCTGATGGCAATGACCGAAGCTAAACCGTTTGCATCGCTGGGGCCGACCTTGCTCGCCCGCAAAGGCGGCGCGCGCCCGGCCATGCGGCCCCAGCTCGCCGCCCTTCCGCAGGATCCGCAGGAATTTGCCCAGGATCTCGAAGACCTGGGGTGGAACGACATGGGTGACGAAGCGGCCGAGGACCGGCGCGACACCGTCGTCTTGGCGCTGACTCCCGCGCCGCATCATCCCGCCCTCGAAAGCGAAGCGCCGCCGCCGCCGCTGGCGCCGACCGAACCCGAAGTCCTGCGCCAGCAACGCGCGATCGTCGAATCGATCGTGCTAGAGCCGGAGCCCGCGCCGCAGCAGGTGGAGCCGCGTGCACCCGCGGCCCAGCAGCTGATTGGCCAGGCTCGCCGGGCGGCGTTCACGCTTCGCCTCGATACCAAGCGGCACCTCAAGCTGCGCCTCGCCAGCACCGTCAAGAATCGCAGCGCCCAGGCGCTGGTTACCCAGGCGCTCGACAAGTTCCTGGCCGAAATTCCGGAGCTCGAAGCACTCGCCTCGCAGCTCAACCGCGACTGAACCGGACCACAAGGGGGTCAACTGTCATGTACCGCACTGCCAACCGCACCCGGATGATCGGCCT
>JBDSUJ010000096.1:0-27342 GCA_039927815.1 Croceibacterium sp.
CGAGCGGCTGAATACCGAATAGTGTCAATCAGCTCTGATGAAGCGACGGCCCGCCTTGGCGGGCCGTTTTCATTTGCGGCGCGAGAACACCGGAAAAAAAGGCGGCGCGATCGCTCGCGCCGCCCCCTTTTCGTTAGGCTAACCCTGGATTAGCCGCGCTCTCCGGAGCGCGGGATCGCAGGCGGCGGCGGCACTGGCAGAGGCGGCGGAGCGGGCGGCGGCGGGCACGCCGCATCCATCGCCACGACCGTTCCGTTCAAGCACTGCTTGTAGGTCGCCACGACTGCAGGTGCGGGCGGTGCCACGTACTCCGGCGCCGCGTCGCGATGCGAAGGACCAAACTTGCGGCTGACCGAGGCCATCCACGTGCGCGGCAAGCCGGGCACGCCCGACACGATGCCGAGCGACGTGGTCGCGTCGCTGACTGACTGGAAGTAGTACTTGTCGAACAGGTTCTGCACTTCCACCGCCATCTGCCATTCGTCGTCGCGCGTGGTCCAGGAAATCCGGCCATTTGCCAGAAAGCGCCCGGGGATCCGCGAGAAGAACGAATTTTCGGCGTTGGTGAACAGTTCACCCTGGTACGAACCATCAAGGCGAACGCTGAAGGTGCCCGGATCGGTTTTATAGTCGTACTGCGCGCCCACCGAATATGACAATTTCGGCGTATAGGGCGTGATGCCACCCTGCGGGATCCCGCCCGTGACTGGTTGGCCCGCGGCGTTTTTGCCCGAAATCAGGAAGCCGTTGAGCGAAGCGCTGGTGTAATTGAAGTCGAGCACGCTGATGCTGCCGTCAAACGACAAGCCGTCTGCAGGATAGATTTGGGCTTCCAGTTCGAGCCCCTTGACGTCCGCCGCGCCGATGTTGGAGGGCCGCAGGCACGGGGTCGGCAGCACCGATTCCGGACAAATCGTCTTGCCGAGGATGATGTCGTTATACTTGTTGAAGAACGCCGCGCCGTTCAGGCGCACGCGGCGATCGAGGAAGTCGGACTTGAAACCCACTTCGTAGGTGGTCAGCGTTTCCGGATTAAACGGCAAGCGCTGGTCGGCCACGAACGGACGCGGATTGACGCCGCCGCCCTTGAACCCGGTCGAGATTGACGCGTAGGCAAGCAGCGCATTCGAGAAGCGGTAGTCGATGACCGCGCGGTAATCGAAGCGATCGCCGCGGAAGCTGCCGGTGATGTTGTAAATCCCCGCCAGCAGACAGTTGGGTTGCGTGAACAGGGCGCATGCGGCCGGGTTCGGGATAGAGCCGTCTGGGTTGGACCGGAAGTAAGTGTAGTCCTTGGAGTCCTTCGTATAACGGACCCCGCCGGTGATGCTGAGCGCCTCGGTCGGGTGCAGCGTGGCCGTGGCGAATACCGCCTTGGTGGTGCTGGGCGTGGTATCCGGACCATGCAGGAAGTCGATCGTCGCCGGCCTGACGTAGTTAAGATCGACGCGGGCGGTGTAAGTGCCGAGCTGGTCGAGATAATAAGCTCCGATCGTACCGTCGAGGAAGTGATCGCCGAAGTCGAAGTTGAGCCGAGCTTCCGCGCTGAAGGCGTGGTGGTTCAGTTCGTTATCGAGCTGCGCCACCGGGATCGGAGTCGCGTCCTGGTCCTGGCCGAACTTCGAATTGTACGCCCGATAGGCGCCAATAACGACCAATTGCGCATGATCGCTGAAGTCGTAGGCCACGTTGCCGTGGAAGCCGTAGCCCTGGAACTGGGTGATCGGCAGGGCGAAGTAAGGCTTAAACGGGGCCTGGGTGGTCGGCGCCATACCGTCGAGGAAGTTCGAATAGCTGACGAACCGCGGATCGTTTCCTTGCAGATTGCCGCCGGTGTCGCAGCTGTAAATCCCGGCGGGAACGAACGCACAGCTTACGTTGACCGGCTGGCCATTCTTGCCGACCAGCCACGGATTGCCGTAAACCGGCGGCGGGAAAGAACTCAGCGAAGACGAAGCGCCGACCGACTTGGGATCGAACACCGTGCCCCCCGGGGCAATGGCGCCGGCCGCGATCAGCACGGTCGGGATCGCTTCGGACCGTTCACGGGTGTAATCGGCCGATAGGTTGACTTCGAACTGATCGGTCGGTTGCCAGCGCAGCGCAGCGCGGCCCGCGATGACGTTCTGGCCACCCATGGTCTGATAATCGATGTTGCCATTTCCGCGCGTATTGGTGGCCCGCACGTTGGAATTGGGGTGGCTGAAGGCATAGTCGATCATTCCGACGTAGCCGTCGCGACCGCGCGCCATGCCGGACACGCGCATCGCCAGATTGGGCGAGATCGCGAAATCGGCCATCCCGCGAATGACCAGCTCGTTGTACGAACCATAGCCGACGCGGAGCGAGCCCGAGCCATCACCCTTGGGCTTGGCGCTGAACAGCTTGATCGATCCACCGATCGAGTTCTTGCCCGCCAGCGTACCCTGCGGACCGCGCAGGATTTCGACCCGGTCGAGATCGATCAGCTCAAGCAGCGAGCTCGACAGCGTGGGGATATAAACATCATCGATATACACGCCGACGCCCGGATCGAGCGCGTAGTTGAAATCGACCTGGCCGACGCCGCGGATAAACGCGATCAGGCCCGATCCGCCGTTCTGCGGCTGCGGCCGGAGCGAGACGTTCGGGGCCTGGGCAGCGACCTTGGTAATGTCGGTCTGGCCGCGCGCTTCGAGCATCGCTGCGTTGACAGCGGTGATCGCGATCGGGGTATCCTGCAGCTTTGCCTCGCGGAATTCCGCCGTCACCACGATGTCTGGGCTACGATTGGTATCCTGCGCTGCCTCAGCTTGCTGGGCATCCACGGATCCGGTGGTGGTGGAAGTGCTCGCGCCCGTCTGCGGCGTGGTGGTGGTTGTCGGCTGGGCGTACGCCGGAGCAGACAGTGCAGCTACGATCGCGAACGCGGACACAGCACCGAAGGTCTTGAGTCTCATCAGGTATTCCCTCCCCGACCGGCCCTTTAATCAGGGTCCGGATAGTCGAACGGTCGCCCGCGTTAGTGCGCGTGACACGGTTGTGGAGAAAGCGCCGGGGACGTCCATTCCGCGGATACCTTCTCGATCGTCGCCAATTGTAACGGACGAGAGCATTGCAACAAGAGTGTCCCGTGCATTCGCGCCACCGACGGTCGCGGGTGTCTCAATAAAGCCACACACTTTGCGGACTAATGATACTATTCCCCAACTAAGTGTCTCTAAGTCTTGAAGCGAGGTTCCCTAGACGTGCCGGTTGTGCGGCTTTAATGTCCGTGCCGGTACGAGGGCTGAAGGGCGCAAACATGGCGGAAAAGGCCACGCCGAGTGGTACCGGCTACGAGATCCGCGTGGTGGTGCTGCTCGGGCTCGCATTCGGGTTCGCGTATTTCGACCGCATGGCGATGACTTTCCTGTCGCCTTACGTGACCAAGGACCTGGACCTGTCGTTCAGCCAGGTCGGCCTGCTCGGATCGGGGCTGTCGATAACCTGGGCGCTCGGCGCATACTTTATCGGGCGGTGGTCGGATTCGGTCGGACGGCGCAAGCCGTTCCTGCTCGCCTTCATGGTCATCTTTTCGTTTTGCTCGGTGTTGTCGGGGCTCTCGGCCACGTTCGGCACGTTGCTCGCCAGCCGCGTAGTGATGGGCGCGGTCGAAGGGCCGTTCCTGCCGATCTGCCTGGCGATCATCGCCGCCGCCAGCGCCGACAGCCGCCGCGGGCTTAACATCGGGATCGTCCAGAACGGCTTCGGCTCGCTGATCGGCACGGCCATTGCTCCGCTGGTGCTGGTAGCGATCGCCAACGCCTGGGGCTGGCGTTATGCCTTTTACCTCGCGGGAGTGCCGGGGCTGGTGCTGGCGTCGTTGATCTGGCGCCTGATCGACGAACCGCCGATGCCCGCGCGCGACCCGTCGCAGGCGCGCCCCCCGCTGCTGCCGCTCAGGATGCTGGCCAGTCGCAATATCGCGGTCTGCTCGCTGATCAGCGCGCTGATGGTCGGCAGCCTTGTCATCGGCTCGATTTTCCTGCCGCTCTACTTCACCGGTCCACTGGGCTGGAGCCCGACGACCATGAGCTGGGTCATGGCCACGCTCGGCTTGTGCCCCGGCGTTGGCGGCGTGCTGGTGAGCTGGCTGTCGGACAAGATCGGGCGGCGCCCGCCGATGATCGTGTTCTGCTTCGTCGCCGCCGTGTGCCCGTTCGCCGCGCTTTATTTTTCAGGACCCATCCCCGTGCTGGCAGCGATCATGTTCGCCAGCTGGCTGGGCATCGGAGTGTTCCCGCTGTTCATGGGGCTGATCCCCGCCGAGACGCTCGGGCAGGGACAGGCGGCCACCGCGATGGGCCTGGTGGTCGCGGTAGGGGAGCTTTCGGGCGGTTTCCTGGGGCCATTGATCGGCGGCGGCCTGGCGGACACATACGGCCTTCAGGCCCCGCTGCAAATTGCGTGCGGGCTGGCGCTGCTGGCCGGTCTGGCGGCGTTCGCGCTCACCGAGACCAATCCGCGGGTGCTTGCCTGGCGCGCATTATCTGGCACCGCCGCGTGAGCGCGACGTCCCAGGTCGTCATCGTCGGGGCCGGCCCGGTCGGACTGCTGACCGCGCTCGGCCTGGCCCGACAGGGCATTTCGGTGACCGTGCTCGACAGCGAGCCGGCAGTCGTCCGCAGCCCGCGCGCCGCGGTGTATTTTCACACCACCATCTCGATCCTCAAGAAGCTCGGCTTGTCCGACGAGGCGCACGCCATCGGACTCAGCTCGACCGAATTCATGATGCACTGGCCCGAGACAGGGGAGGCTGTCCGTTCGGACATGCGCGACGCGCTCGAGCCGGGGCAGGAATTCGACCACAACCTGCATTTCGGCCAGCATATCCTCGCCGAACTGGTCATGCGCCACCTCGCGCGACTGCCGAACACGCAAGTGCTGTGGAATCACACGGTGACGGCGTTGGCGCAGGACGATCGCGGGGTGACGCTGACGTGCGAGACGTTCGACGGGGCGCGAACCATAACGGCCGAGTGGGCGATCGGCACCGACGGCGCGCGCTCGACCGTGCGGCGGTTGCTCGGGCTGGAATTCAAAGGCTTCACCTGGCCCGACCGGTTCGTGGCGACCAATATCGAGTACCCGTTCCGCGACTTCGACTACGCCAATGCCAACATGGTCGTCGATCCGGTCAACTGGTGCGTGATCGGCCGGTTGGGGCGCGAGAATCTGTGGCGGCTGACTTATGGCGAGGACGCCACCCTCGACGAGGCAACCATCCTCGATCGATTACCCGAACGCTTTGCAGCGATCCTGCCCGACCCTTCGGTACCGTACCGGATCGACAACTTCTCGCCTTATCGGGTGCACCAGCGGTGCGCGCCGGCGTTTCGCGTAGGACGGGCGCTGCTCGCGGGGGATGCGGCGCATGCCTGCAACCCGTGTGGCGGACTGGGGCTGACCGGAGGCGTGATCGATGCCGATGCGCTGTCGGATGCGCTGGGCGCGGTTATCCGAGGCCGCGCCGACGACATCGTGCTCGACTTTTATGCTCAGGAACGGCGGCGGGTGTTCCTCGAAGTGACCTCGCCGATGTCGATCAACTTCAAACGCCTGCTGTCGGAACCCGATCCGGTTCGGCGCGCGGCGGACAAGGCGGGCATGTTCGCACAGGCCGGTCACGGCCATTCCGATGTGCGCGCGTCTTCGCTCGCCGAATTGATAAAGGGCGCGGCCATGCCCATTCCTGGGCCTGTCGAGGGAGCGGAAGCATGAGCGAGTGGGCCTACAGCACCGACGGATTCGACCGGATCGTCCACCGGGTCGAGGGGGTCGAGGCCGTCACTTATGCAATCGGCAACGGTGCACCGCTGGTCTATTTCCACGGCGGCGGCACGTTTCACGGCTTCGAATGGGTCCGCCCGCTCGCCAACCGCTTCCGGGTCTATTGCCCCTATCACCCCAACTTCGGGGAGAGCGGCGACGCGGACTTCAGCGGGATCGGCGACTATGTGTCGCACTATGAACTGTTGTTCCCGGCGCTCGGGCTGGACACCTTTCATCTCGCCGGCGCGTCGATGGGCGGGCACATGGCGGCGCGGTACGCGGCGGCGCATCCCCATGACATCGACAAGCTGGCGCTTGTCTCGCCCGCCGGGCTGAAGAGCGACGCTGCCACAATCCCCGACTGGAGCAAGATCGCGCCGGCCGACGTCGCTCCGATGTTCGTCGCCGATCCGATGTGGATCGCGCCGTTTTGGCCCGCCACGCCATCGGGCGAATGGGTCGCTCTGCGCGAACGTGAAAGCGGCGCCGCGATGGCCTCACGCGAGGACACGGACGCTACCGACCGCGCGCTTCGGCACGGGCTCGGTGCGTTCGACCGCCCGACTTTGCTGCTGTGGGGGGCGGACGACCGGGTCGTCCCGCTGGCCTTCGCCGACGCATGGCGCGCCGTGCTCCCCCACGCACAGCTGGAGGTCATCCCGGGCGGTTCGCATCTGCTGCTCGACGAATTTCCCTCCGCCGTCGCGGCGCTGAGGCGTTTTCTGGAGGACTAGCGGCCGGGTTCCATCCGCCGCGCCTGGCTGAACGTCAGTGCCGACAGAATGGCGGGTACCGCCATCGCCGCGCACACCGCGCCAACGGTCAGGCCGCTATCGAGCAGTACCCCGCCGACCATCGGCCCGAAGATCGACCCGACTCGCCCGGCCGTGGTGCCCAGCCCGAGCCCGGTGGCGCGCAGTTGCGGCGGAAAGGCGTAAGCGATCGTCAGCCAGTTGGCGGTGGCGGAGCCGAACAGCGCCGCCCCCAGAAGCGGCGCGATGATCATCAGCGCGCCGCGCTCGCCCACGAACTGCCCGACCAGCGTGATCAGAACGGCGAGGCTCACCATCGTGAACCACATCGTCCGCTTGACCCCGAGCGTGCCGCACACATAGCCAGCCGCGAGACCCCCGGCGATCCCGCCGTACGACAGCCAGCTTGAATAGAATGCCCCCGCCTCGTCGGCGCCGAGCGCGGAGGCGACCAGCTTCGGCCCCCAGTTGAGAATGAAGTACCACGAAAACATGTTGAGCGCGTGCGCGAGGAACAGCTTGAGCAGTTCGCGCACGTGGAACGGCTGGCGGATCTCCTGCACCACCGACGGTCCTGTGCCGGCGGGCTTGGGCGGAAGCTCCGCGATCTCGGGCACCGACACTCGGCGCAGGATGCGGTTGGTAAGGGTGAGCGCGCGCTTCGGCTGGCGGATCAGCAGAAAATCGAGCGATTCGGGCAACCACAGGTACGCCGCCGGCAGCAGCAGCGCGGACATGCCCGAACCGACCCAGAAGATGCCGCGCCAACCGTAGCCTTCGAGCACGGCGATGGCGACGAACGAGCCGATGATCGTGCCGACCGGATAAGCCGAGGCGACCGCGCTGGCGGAAAACTCGCGCCGCTTGTGGCTGGCGTATTCGAGCGCGAGCATCCCGGCGGTGCTGGTCATCCCGCCAATGCCGATGCCAGTGACGATGCGCGCCGCGGCCATCGCGTAAAATCCCCCCGCCAGCGCGGCGAGCGCCATGCCGACGCTCATGAACCCCAGCGCGGTCAGGATCGCCGGACGCCGGCCCCACTGGTCCGCCACGGGCGAGACGCCGAGCGCCCCCAGCGCCATGCCGACCAGATTCATCGAAAGCAGGGTGCCCAACGAGGTCGCGCTAAGGCCCCACTCGCGTGACAGCGCCGAGGCCGCGAGCGACAGCGCGAGGATGTCGTAGCCGTCGATCATGTTGATGAGCACGCACAGGCCGACGACGCCGTATTGCTGCAGGTTCATCGGACGATGGCGCATGGTCACGCGTGGATCGTCGGTCGTCACGGCCATGGCCCCCCCAAGCCGCTCGACGGCGGCTTGGCAGGAAGGCTATGCTGCCCGGCAAGTCCCGTCAAAGGGAGGGAGAAGCGTGGTGGAGGACGATCAGGCAATCGTGGGCGATGTCGAGACGACGATGAAATATGTCGTGCGGGGGGAGAAAGCGACGTTCCACGCGGGCGACCGGGCCAAGTCCTACTGGCCCGTAGACGAGCACTCCGTCACCATTCACGACGCGCGCCCGATCCGCAGCTCGCTCTCTTTCGATCGCAATGGTTTCGTGGTCGTGGACGAGCCGACCGATGTGACGGCGTTTACCGATCCAGATGAACTGGCCCGCTATCAGGGGCAGGTCGAGGCGCTGGTGAAGCGGCTCACCGGCGCCGACAAGGTGGTCAGCTTCGGCCCGATGATCCGTACCAATGCCGGCGGCGCGCATGGGCACAACCAGCCCGCGCACGGCGCCCATGTCGACTATGGCGCGCGCACCGTGGCGGACTTCACGTGTGACCTGCTGCCCGCGGAGGAGGCCGAGCGGCGGCTCGCCCGCCGGCACATGCTGATCAACGTGTGGCGTCCGATCACGGTGGTCGAAAGTGCGCCCTTGGCGGTGTGCGACGCCAGCACCGTCAAGCGCGCAGACTTGTTCGATAGCGAAGTGGTCGGCGGGCTGGGCGATTTCGGGCGCCGCTCGCTATGGGGTTTCAACCTCGCCTACGACCCCGCGCACCGGTGGTACTGGGTGCCGCACATGCAGCCGTGGGAAGCGCTGGTGTTCAAGCTGTTCGACAGCGACGAGGGCGCAGTTCAGCACACTGCCCACAGCGCCTTCGAGGACCCCAACACGCCGCCCAACGCCGCGCCGCGCCAGAGCATCGAAGTGCGCACGATTGCTTATCTCTAGCGCTCCGCCGGGCTGGTCGTCTCGAGGCTCTTGGTGAACATCACCCGTTCGAGCCGATAGTCGGGATCGGCGACCATCCGACGCATGCCTTCCAGCCGTTCCTCCAGCCGCGTGCCGCCGCCGCAGGCGTGGAATACGAAGTCCTTGTAGGCGCAGGCCTGGGGGCTGGTCTTATCGAGGAAGATCCGTCGCCGCTCCTCGGCCCAGGTATCGAGCAGCGCCGGATCCGCCGCGTCGAGCACAATCGCCGCCAGCGTCGGCCACAGCGCGAAGGCGTCGAACAGGCCGGTGGTGAGGCCGAACCCGCCGGTTGGGTTGGTGACATGCGCCGCATCGCCCGCGAGCATGACGCGTCCCTGGCGGAAGTTCGCGGCGCAGCGCTGGTGCATCTTGTACGGCGAGGACTGGATCAGCTGGTAACCGCCCGTTCCGGGCAGCAAGTGGCGGTAGGCGTCGGGCAAGCGCTCCAGATAAGTGCTTTCGGGCAAGGCGGCGTCTTCCATATACGTGCAGCGCCACAGGCCTTCCCGGGTGATCTTGACGATGACCGCGCCCCACGCATCGTCGACTACCATGGTCGATTGCCAGTACCCGCCGCTTTCGAAATCGTGGCGCAGGTTGGTGGCGACGAACCGCTCGGGCCAGGTCATCCCGTCGAAGGTGACGCCGATCGCCTTGCGGACCGCGCTGCCCGCTCCGTCCGCGCCCACGACATAGCGCGCTGCGAGAAATTCCGGGCCCTCGGGCCCTTCGACCGCGACGCGCACTCCGTCAGCGTCCTGTGCCAGCGCGGTTAGCGGAGTGCTGAAGCGAACCTCGGCGTTGGGTAGCGCCGCCAGCCGCGCGTGGCAGATCCGGGCCAGTTGGTCCTGGCCAAGCTGGATATTGTAAGGGAAGCGCGTGATGGTGGAGAGCACTTTGAGGTCGTACGGCAGGCGCTCGTCGGTCCGCTTCACCAGCCACAGGTAATCGTCCTTGGTGTAGCCAATCCGCTCCGCCTCCTCACGGATGCCGAGCCGTTCGAGCCCGTCGAGCATGGACCAGTGATAGACGCACGCCCTCGGCGAATCGTTGATCGCCTCCTCGCCTTCGACCACGCACACGCTGGCCCCGGCCTGCGCCAGGCCGAGCGCGGTGACAAAGCCCGTCGGGCCGCCGCCGACCACGATCACGTCGTACATTCGATACACTCCCGGCAAAGGGACTTCCGCCGCTGCCCCCTCTCCCCTAGCAGTAACGCCCGTTAGAGTCGCAAGGGCTCGACGCGAGGGAGAGCGAGTTGAGCCAGTCTGAGTTCGACGAAACGATCGAAGCACGCGGACAATCGTTCCGCCTGCGCGGGCGTTGCGCCGACCAGTTCGCGCCCGTGTTCGAAGCCTTCGCCGATAACTTCCGCCGCGAGGAGGAACTGGGCGCGGGATGCTCGATCGTGCTGGCCGGCGAGACCGTCGTCGATCTGTGGGGCGGCTGGGCTCGCGCCGACCGCAGCGAGACGTGGGACGAGCATAGCACAGTGTGCATGATGAGCGTGGCCAAGGGCGTTACCGGCATCTGCTTAAACATCGCGATCGACCGCGGGCTGATCGACCCGGATGAACCGATTGCCACGTACTGGCCCGAGTTCGCCCAAAACGGGAAGCAGGCCATTACCGTGCGCATGGCCCTCGACCACACCGCCGCGATCCCGGTCCTGACCGACGATGTCTTGTATCCCGGCGGGTTCTTCGATTACCCGGCGTATATCCGCGCGCTCGAATTGCAGCATCCGCTGTGGCAGCCCGGCACGCGCGCCGCCTATCACGTTCACAACCAGGGCTTCCTGCTCGGCGAGATCCTTCGCCGGGTGACGGGGCAGACCGTGGGGCCGTTCCTGCGCGACAACGTCACCCGGCCGCTCCACGCCGAATATTACATCGGCCAGATGGACGAGCAGCAACAGGCGCATGTCGCCGAAGTCCTCCCCAATACCGGTGCTCGGCTGTTCGCGGCCAAGGACCAGGCCGTGCCTGACAAGCCGACCACGCCCGATGGCTGGCAGGACGGCGCGGTGCTGCGCAGCTTCGCGTTCCTGCAAAACCCACACGAGCCGTGGCATACCACAATGAACTCGCCGATCTGGCGCACGTGCGAGATTGCCAGCGGCTCGGGCCACGGCAATGCCCGCGGGGTGGCGCGGATTTATGGTGCGACGGTGGGCGAGGTTGACGGCGTGGCGCTGATGTCGAAGCACCGGCTCGAGGCGATGATCACCGAGCAGCACAATCAGACCGAGCTGCTTCAGGAACGCCCCTATCACCAGGCCATGGGTGTGCTGCTTAATACCCCCGAGGCGGTGTTCATGGGCCCCAACATGCGCAGCTTCGGTCATCACGGGCTGGGCGGATCGATCGGCTTCGGCGATCCCGACGCCCGGCTCGGGTTCTCGTATTGTTGCAACCAGATGCACGCGGTCGGCACCAACGGGCCGCGGGCGCGGCGGTTGATCGACGCGGTTTACGCTTCACTCTGACAGGATTTGCGGATGGACAAGGAACTCTTCGACAAGGGCATGACAATCCGCCGCGAGGTGCTGGGCGATGCTTATGTCGACCGCGCGCTCGCTAAATCCGGCCCGTTCAACGACCCGCTACAGGAACTGGTCACGACGTATTGCTGGGGCTGGAACTGGGGGCGTGAGGAACTGCCGCGACGCGACCGCAGCCTGATCAACGTGGCGATGATCGCGGTGCTCAACCGCGGGCATGAACTCAAAGTCCACGTCCGCGGCGCGCTCAACAACGGTCTCACCCGCGAGGAAATCCGCGAGGTCCTGCTGCAAGTTGGAATTTACGGCGGCATCCCGGCGGCAGTCGACAGTTTCCGCCTCGCTAATGAGGCATTCGCCGAAATCGATAGCGAAGCCGGCGAGAAGCTCGACTGATGAAGCACTCCAAGCGCCTGCGGATCGAGGGCGAATGCGCGCGGTTGCCGCTTTTGTTCGCCAAGTATGCCGACAATGGCGACCATGCCGCGCTCGCCGCGCTGTTCACCGAGGATTGCGAGTTCGCGCGTCCGTTCCAGCCCGACCATCCGTTCCACGGGCGTGACCGCGTCCGGGCGATTTTTCGCGACCGACCGCCAATCCTGGTGCGTCACATCGTCACCAACGTGCTGGTCGAGGTGATCAACAAAGACCAGGCGTTCGGGACCAATTACCTGACAATGCTGTCGAGCCACGCTTCGACCGAGCCGCCGCAGGAAGCCGGCGCGCTCTATGTCGGCGGCTTCACCGATCATTACGTTCGCACCGACGATGGCTGGCAGTTCAAGAGCCGCCACGGCCGCGTCGCGCTCCACTTGGGCGGCGCCATGCCTCAGATCCCCGCACCCAGCGACGAAGCAAGAGGCCTCATATGACCGTCACTGCCGCCAACCCCGACGAGCAACTGGTGCTCGATTTCTTCGCCGTGCTGTCGTCGGGCGATCTCGAGACGCTGCGCGGGTTCTACCACGATGCGTCGGTGTGGGAGCCCAAGGTCAAGGATATCGCCGGCGCGGGCAAGCACGTCGGCATGGACATCATCGACAAGTTCCTCGCCCCGGTGCGCGGGATGTTCGAACCGGGCGATCCCAAGGTCCACGTGCATACCATGTTCAGCCGCGACGGCTGGGTCTGTGTCGAGAGCAATTCGACTGGCAAGACGATGGACGGCAAATTCTACGACAACGATTATTGCTGGGTGTTCGAGATTTCGAACGGCAAGATCGACGCCATGCGCGAGTACATGGATTCGCATTACACCGCCAAACTGTTCGGCATGGATTGAATGCGTTTTTCGGGCCAGCCGATCCTGATTTCGGGGGCCGGGCGCGGGCTCGGCGAAGGTATCGCGCGGCACTTGGCGAAGGAAGGCGCGCGCGTCGGCGTCGTCGACATAAACGGCGACACCGCGCGTGCCGTGGCGCGGGCGGTGACCGATGCCGGCGGGACGGCGTTCGCCTATCAGGCCGACGTGGGCGGACGGCAGGCGTTCCTCGATGTGGCGGCGGCGTTTGCGAGCGATACCGGGCCGCTCCGGGCGGTTATCAATAACGCCAGCGTGCTGGTATACGAACCGATCGAGGCGGTTACCGAGGACACGCTCGACCGGATGCTGTCGGCCGGGCTCAAGAGTGTGTTCTGGGGCGTGCAGGCGTTCCTAGCTCACCGGGACGAGGCCGCGCCGGGCAACATCCTCAACTACTCGTCGCCGGTCGCTTATCGCGGGCGCCCCAACACCGGGGCTTATACCACGATCAAGGCCGGCATCGCAGGCCTGACCAAAGTTCTCGCCGGGGAGCTCGGCCCGCGCGGCATCCGCGTCAACGCGATCGCCCCCGGCAGCGTGCCGACCCCGGCGACACAAGGTTTCGTCACGCCCGAACAGTACGAGCAACGGGCAAAGAACATCCCCCTGCGCCGCAACGGTACGCCCGAGGACGTCGCCAAGGCCGTGTCATTTCTGCTGTCCGACGAGGCGGCGTTCATCACCGGCGCGATGCTCGCCATCGACGGCGGCATAATCGCGGCGGGGTGACGGTCATGTCACACATCTGGCTAGCTCGGCTCGACCAGCTGCGCGCGGTGATCCTCGCCGACATCGCCCGCGGCGATTACTACGGCGCCGTGCTGACGGTCGGGCGTGGCGGCGAGACCGTGTTCGCCGAGGCGCTCGGGGCGCAGGACGCCGCCGGTGCGCGCCCGCTGGCCTACGATAATGTGTTCTCGATTTTCTCGGTCACCAAGGCGTTCACCAACATCCTGATCCTCAAGGCGATCGAGGAGGGCCGCTTCGCGCTGACCACTAAAGTGCGCGACGTGTTGCCCGAATTCACCGGGCTCCCGCGCGAGGATGCCACGTTCTATCACCTGCTGACGCATACCGCCGGCATGCCGGGCGTTTGGAGCCCCACGCCAGGGATGTTCCTCGACCGGCTGGACGAGCTGTTCGCCGCTTCGATCGAGCATGTCCAGGGCGAGGTTCCGCCCGGCACGCGGTGCGATTACTCGCCGCTGGTCAACCATGTGCTGATGGGCACCGCGCTGGTCCGCACCGATCCCGCGGGTCGCGATTACCAGACCTTGCTGCACGAGGGCTTGTTCGCGCCGCTCGGTATGAACAGCACCGCGATGGGTCTGCGCGCGGATCTCGCGCCGCGCCACGTCAAGCCCGACATGCGCGGGACCGTGCCAATCCAGCATCTCAGCCGCACGCTGCCGGGCGATCATGCCCTGTTTGAGGACCCTGATGTGGAAGCGCCGCATGTCGGCTGCGCCTCGACCAGCGGCGACCTCTATCGTTTTGCCGAAATGCTCCGCCGCGGCGGCGAGCTCGACGGCGTTCGCATCCTTTCGCCCGCCACGCTTGCGCTCGCGCGGCAAGTGCACACCGGGACGATGCCCAACCAGCTGTACAAGCGGGTGGCTGAAAGCGCCGGCTGGGAAGTGCCGCCGGCGAACCAGGGCATCGGCTTTCAGGTGCGCGGCCGCGGCGTGTTCCACCACCTGTTCGGCACGCTGGCGAGCCCGGAAACGCACGGCAACTATGGCGCTGGCAGCACGATGTTCTGGGTCGACCCGGCAGCCGACGTCAGCTTCGCGCTGTGCAGCGCCGGCGTGATGACGCAGGCCGCCAATATCGAGCGCTGCCAGAAGCTGAGCGACCTGGCCCTTTCGGCGATGACTTGAGGAACATCCATGGCTGACGCGGACATCATCGTTATCGGTTCGGGCCACAACGGCCTCGTCGCCGCGGCCTATCTCGCGGTAGCGGGCCGCCAGGTGCTGGTGCTCGAGCGCAACGCATGGTTCGGCGGCGGAGTGGTCACGCGCGAGCTGACCCTACCCGGCTATGCCCACGATCAGCATTCGATGAGCCACATCTTCATCCAGGGAAACCCGCTGCTGCTCAATGACGAGCTCGGCCTGAAATCGAAGTATGGCCTGCGGTACATTTTCCCCGACGTGCCGATGATGAGCGTGTGGGAAGACGGCGCCACGCTGCCGCTGCACCGCGATCCGCGTCAGTCGGCTGCGGCGATAGCGCGGTTCAGCGCCCGCGACGCCGACACGTTCCTCGAGCTGTCGCGCCAGGCGGCCGAGTGGCTGCCGATGATCCAGGCCGGGCTCTACTCGCCGCCGATGCCGGTCGGTGCGCAGGCGGCGATGATGGACCAGAGCGCGGAGGGGCGCGAGATCATGCGCACCATCGGCATGAGCACGTTCGATTTGATGGATGAGCTGTTCGAGCACGACAAGGTCAAGGCCCACTTCGGGCGCGTGGCGGGCGAGAACCTGGTCAGCCCCGACGAGAAGGCGACCGGGATCGGCGCTTACGTGTTCCTCGGCTTCCTCGAGAAATTCGGCTTTGGAGTCCCGGTCGGCGGGTCGGGCAGCCTGACCAACGCGCTCATCGCCTGCATCGAGGATCACGGCGGCGCGGCGCGCGCCAATTGCCAGGTGCGCGAAGTGGTCACCGACGGCACGCGGGCGACCGGCGTGGTGCTCGACGATGGCGAGCGCCTCTCGTGCCGCGATGGCGTGATCGGCGCGATTCATCCCCACGTCTTGCCCGAGATGGTGCCGGCGCTGCCCGCCATCGTGGCCAAGAACGCGCTGCGCACGCACATCACTTCGGCGGCCTGCTTCACCGTCCACGCCGCGCTCGACGCCCCGATGAAGTTCAAGGCCAACAATGCCGACGGGTCCGACCTTGCGGCAGTGATGTACGAGCTGATGCCGGAGGAATACGAGGACATGCGCCGCGCGTTCGACGAGCTGCGCTATGGCCAGATGTCGCGCACGCCGCTGGTTGGGGTCGGTCAGCTGACCCAGCACGATCCATCGCGCGCGCCCAACGGCAAGGCGATCTTCCACGCGTGGGATTATGTTCCATACGATCGGCCCGACGGGCGCAGCTGGGACGAATCCAAGCGTGAGTTCGCCGACGGGATGATCGCGCAGATGGGCAAGTATATCGACAATGTGCCCGAGGTGATCCTCGATTATCACTGCGATTCGCCGGTCGACATGGAGCGCACCAGCCCAAGCTTCCTGCGCGGCGACCTCCACGGCATCGCCACCACCACCTACCAGTCCGGCGCGCACCGCCCCACTCCCGAGCTCGGCCAGTACCGCGTACCGGGGATTGAGCGCTTGTACCTGGTTGGCCCGTTCCAGCATCCCGGCGGGGGCGTGTTCGGCGCCGGCCGCGCGACCGCAATGGTCATGGCCGAGGACTTGGGCATCGACTTCGACCGGATTGCGGTCGCGTGAAGATTTTTGCGGCGGACAAGTCCGAGCTGATGCAGGTCAGCAAGGTCGAGCGTCAGGGCAATGATCTGGTGCTCAAGGGCAAGGTCTTTGGCACCATGCCGATGAGCGCCACGCTCACCCCTGAGCAGGCGCGCGCGTTCATGAAGCTGCTGACCCCGCGGCTGATCCTGTTCCTTCTCACGCTGCCGTTTCGCAAAGGACCCAGATGATGCGCCATCAAGGCAAGACCATGTTGGTAACCGGTGCAGCGGGAGCAATTGGCTTCGCGACCTGCGAAATCCTCGCCCGCGAAGGCGCGCGGGTCATGCTGGTCGATATCGCCGCCGAGCGGCTCGAACAGCGCACCGCCGAGCTCACGGCCGCCGGCCACGATGCCATCGCTCACGTGGCCGACTGCGCCGACCAGGGGCAGGTCGAGGGCTACGCAAAGGCCGCGCTCGCCGCTTTCGGGCACGTCGACGGGTTCTTCAATAACGCCGGGATCGAAGGCGCCCTGGCGCCAACGCACGAATACGACGTGGCGATGTTCGACAAGGTCCTGCACGTAAACCTGCGCGGGATGTTCCTCGGGCTGCGCTATGTACTTCCTGACATGGTCCGCCGTGGCTCGGGCGCGGTGGTGAACACTGCCTCAATCGGGTCGGAGCGCGGGCTGGCGGGCGCGTGCGCGTACAACGCGGCCAAGCACGGCGCCGTTGGGCTCACCCGCACCGCGGCCAGCGAAGTCGCGCAGAAAGGCGTGCGAGTGAACTGCGTGATGCCCGGGGTGATCGAGACCCCGCTACTGGTCGGCATGCTCGAACAGATGTTCGACGACGTTGCGGCGGGCATGAAGAAGCTCGGCGAAGTCGCCACACTTAACCGGGTCGGCCAGCCGCGCGAGGTCGGCGACGTGGTCAGCTTCCTGCTCAGCGACGAGGCGAGCTACGTCAATGGTGCCAAGTGGGAGATCGACGGCGGCGCACTGGCGACCATCCGCAACGACATCTGACGCGGAACGCCCGCCGTTCGCCGCGGTTTACAACGACATGGCAGGCGGATGGACGCGCGACGGCGCGGTACAGGACCAGATCGACGACACGGTAACGGACGCAATCCGTCGCGCCCGCGCCGAGACGCCGCGCGGCGAAAGCGCCGAGGACTGCGACGAATGTGGGGAGCCGATTCCTGACAAGCGGCGCGCCGCGGTGCCCGGGGTGCGGACCTGCGTGGCATGCCAGTCGGGGCGCGATGCCCGGCGCCAGGTCGCCGGCATCAACCGGCGCGGCAGCAAGGACAGCCAGCTCAAGTAACGGCCGTAACATGGGCCCGACGTGTCAATACCCGAGCACAGCTTTGGTCTCCAGATACTCCTCGATCCCGAACACACCGTACTCGCGACCGTTGCCCGACTGGCGGAATCCGCCGAACGGCGCGTGTGCCGACCACGCCGGATAATTGATGTGGACTTGTCCGGCGCGGATCTGGCGCGCAACCCGCCGCGCGCTTCCCAAGTCGGCCGACTGGACATGGCTGCTGAGGCCGTAAACCGTGGCGTTGGCGATCCGCACCGCGTCAGCTTCATCGGTATATGGCATGATCGACAGCACCGGTCCGAAGATCTCCTCCTGCGCGATGCGCATGTCGGGCGTCACTTCGGAAAACACCGTCGGGCGCGCGAAATAGCCGTGGTTGAGCCCGGGCGGGAGGCCAGTGCCGCCGGCAACCAATTTGGCCCCCTGGTCGATGCCCGACTGGATCAGCTCCTGAACCTTGTCGAACTGCGCCTTGTTGGCGAGGGGTCCGAGCACGGTGCCTTCGTCAAGCGGATCGCCGACCACGATGGTCGCCGCAGTCGTGGCCGCGAGCGCTTCGACTTCGGCCAGGCGCGCGGCGGGCACGACCATGCGGGTCGGCGCGGCGCACGACTGGCCGACATTGCGCATCGATCCCATGACGCCCTTGGGCACCGCATCGGCAAAGTCGGCATCGGGCAAGAACACGTTGGGCGATTTTCCGCCTAGCTCCTGCACCACGCGCTTGACCGTTGGCGCCGCGCCTTGCGCCACCAGCACGCCCGCGCGGGTCGATCCGGTGAAGCTGACCATGTCGACGTCGGGATGCGCGGACATCGCTGCGCCAACCACTTCGCCGGTGCCGTTGACCAGGTTGAACACGCCCGGCGGCGTCCCGGCATCGTCCATGACTTGGGCGAACAGCAGCGCGGTGAACGGCGACAGCTCGCTCGGCTTGAGTACCACGGTGCAGCCTGCGGCGAGCGCGGGGGCGACCTTGGCGGTGATCTGGTACAGCGGCCAGTTCCACGGCGTGATCAGCGCGCACACTCCAATGGCTTCCTTGGTGACGTGGATGCCGTTGACCTCGCTGTCGAACTCGAACCCGCGCAGCGCCTCGATCGCTGCACGCACATGCTCGATCCCGAAATGGACCTGACCCGCACGAGCGAAACTGACCGCGGCGCCCATTTCGGCGACGATGGCCTGGGCAAATGCTTCGCTGCGTTCCTCGAGCAAGTCCCGCACACGTTCCAGCAGCGCCAGCCTGTCTGCGGGGGAGCTTTGCGAGAACTTTGGGAAAGCCCGCCGCGCCGCCGTGACGGCCAGATCCACATCTTCCGGAGTCCCCGCCGCGACATGGCCGATAGTGTCCTCGGAATAGGGATTGATCACGGCGATTCGGGGCGCGTCCCGGCGATCAACCCACGCGCCATCGATGTAGAAACGGGTGTCGTCGGTCAGCGGCATCTGGGCACCTCGATTGGTCTTTGCCGGCGCTGTGCCACGTCGTCCGCGTCGATGCGAGGTCTGGCGTGAAGCTCGTGCCTATTTCGTTGTTAGCGCACCGCTTGCCTGCTGCAAGACGGCACCGGAATGGCGCAGCGCCGCTTCTTCGGCTGCGGTGAGATCGGGCAGCAAGACGCGCTCCACTCCGCCCGCGCCCAGGACGCAAGGCAAGCTAAGGTAAATGTCGGACAATCCGAACTGCCCCGTGAGCAGCGTCGAGACCGGCAGGATCGTGTTCTCGGCACGCAGGATCGCCTCGCAGATCCGCACCGCGGCAGTCGCCACGCCGAACGAGGTGTAGCCCTTGCCGGAAATTATTCGGTAAGCGGCGGCGCGCACCGAGGCTGCGAGCTTCTCACCGTCCAGCCCGGCGCCAGTCGCGCTATAGCGGTCGATTGGCAGGCCGCCGATCCGAACAGAACTGAGGACCGAAACTTCACTGTCGCCGTGCTCCCCCAGCACCATGCCGGTGACCGAACCAGGCGCCACCCTCAAGAGCGCGGCGATCTCCTGGCGCATGCGCATCGAATCGAGCAAGGTGCCGGTGCCGATAACTTGCGACGCGGCGAGGCCCGACGCGCGCCATGCCGCAAGGGCCATCAGATCGACAGGGTTGGCAGAGACCACCAGTACGCCGGAAAAACCTGCACTGGCGAGTTGCGACACGCAGGATCGGACGATCTGCGCGCTACGCGTCGCGACATCGAGCCGACTTTCCTTGCCATGGGTCGCGGCGCCTGCGGTCAGGACTACGATCCGCGCGCTTGCGCAATCGGCAAAATTGCCTGCGAAGATTCGAGCAGGGCGTGCCAGCGCATTGGCATCCGAGATATCTTCAGCTTCTGATCGTGCGAGCGCCTCATCGGTGTCTATCAGCACGATCTCGCGGCTTAGCGCGCGGAGCATAAGCGCGTAAGCGGTGGTCGCGCCAACATGGCCCGCGCCAATGATCGCAATTCGGTCAGTGGCGAGTGGCAAAGCCTGTTTCATGCCGGCATGGCGCGGCTAGAGCGACAGGCGGCTTCGCTCGCTAGCACTCGGTGGAGGGTGAACGCGATCTGCCGGGCCTGGTCACCCAAAATCGACCGGATAGGGCTTTAGTTCACCGCTGGCATAGCGCGTCTCCAGCCCCGGCGTGCCATTCTCCATCACCATCAGCATCGAGCGCTTGGGCGAAAAGCCCTGGTGGCGGATATCGGCGGGCATGGCGCAAACGTCGCCGGCTTTCATCACGATCGTGCCGCGCGGGTTGCCGGTGTCCTTGTCGGCGATCTGCCAGTGGATCTCGTCGGTCAGCTGGAAGAACCATTCATTGCGGTCGTTGCCGTGGATCACCGGTAGCATGTGTTCCTCGCTGGTGACACAGCAGATGCTCGCGCCAGTGATCGCGGTGAAGCTGGGGTTCCATGTCACGTTGGCCCGCGCGATATGGTCGAACAGGTTGATGGCGTGGAGCTGGCCTTCGAAGCCCGGCGCGCACTCGATCTCGGGCAAGTCGAATGCCATGTCGGCGAACGCGCGGTTGATCGGGTGGCCGGTCTCGTCCGAGCGGACCGGGGCATCGCCTTCGAGCCCGAGCATGCGCTCTGCCGGGCGGAATCCGCGCACCAGTTCGTCGGTGCGTTCGGTGGTCTTGGGGCCGAGCGGCGAGCCGGTCTCGAGCGGCGAGTTGAGCGGATCGTAGCCTTCGTTGATCCAGTTGCGGCTAATCGTCTCGAACGCTTCTTTCACGGCGTCGGAGGAGAAGGTCTCGAGGTGGTCGAGGCCCTGGGCCTTGTAGCCTGCGTCATACGCGCCGGCGAACACGTCGACTGTCCCGTACTTGTTGGTGGTACCAAAGATGTTGTCGAAGAAGATCCACCCATAGAAAAATCCCCACCCGACATCGCGCACCATCGCGCGCAGGAAGCGGTCGATCTCGATAATGTGGCTGCCCTTGGGCCATTCGATGTGCGCGAAATACTCGTCGCGGCGGAAAGTGTACCCGCCCAGCCGGAAACTATCGTAGCCGGTGTCGGGATCGGTGCCGGTGGCGGTGATGGTGGTGGCTTGAACGTCCATCAGGCGTCTCCCAGAGTGCAGATTTCGGACCAGCGCTTCACCGTTTCGGGGCCATCCATGGTTTGCAAGATTGCGACCGCGGGCGTTCCCGCGCTCAACTGATAAGCCGCGCCTTTGGGCAACAGGACCTGGTGTCCGCGCCGCGCCGTGACCTTGCCCATCGCCGGACCGTTGGGTGAAGCGCCAAGCCGGGTGGCACCGCCGCCATGGCTCGGCACCTGGTCATCGGCCAGCTTGATGAAGCGAAAGGTTATCTCGCCGTCCATCACAATGGCGAATTCATCGTGCGGGGCCGCATACCATGGCGATTCGCCCTCCACCCGCACCGCCTCCGCCACGTATTCGAGGTTCTGTGCCACCGCCACGCGCTCGAACGGAGCGGCTTTGCCGGCGACTTCATACACGTTCGAGAAGGCGTATTTTCGCAAGTCGTCCTTCAGTTCGATCGTGCCCTTGTCATAGGATTCGAGCGAACCGATGTGCGTGTTATAAACCACGAATCTCTCCACCTTGCCGCCTTTGAGGGCGGTCATCGCGGGGCATGCTATCATGCCAACCGGCCGGCGCAACGGTCGTCAGGCGTAACGTTCGTCAGATAGGCCGTTCCGGATCCAGGCCGGCATCCTGCTCGACCACTTTGGCCATGGCGGTAAAGTCGGCATCGTCGCCATAAACGGCGAGCGTGCGTTCGAGCAGGCTTTCAAGCCGCTCGCCGGTCGGCAGCGGCACGCCCATCGCCCGGGCTTCCATCAGCGCCAGGCGCGTATCCTTGAGGCTGAGCTGGGCCGAGAAGCCGAAGTCGAAGCTGCGCGACAGCACGCTGCGCGGCCACTTGTCGCGCGTGGCGGAATTGGCGCCGGTGCCGGCGTTAAGCACCTCGATCATCCGCGCCGGATCGAGCCCGGCCTTGATCGCCAGCGTCATCGCTTCGGCGGTGGTGGCGATGGCGGCGAGGCTGAGGAGATTGTTGGCGAGCTTGGCAACCTGACCCGCGCCTGGGGTCTCGCCCATGTAGAACGGCTTGCCGAGGCGCAGCAGGTACTGTTCCAGCTCGGGCCACAGCGAGGCCGGCCCGCCAGCCATCAGCGCCAGCGTACCTTGTTCGGCCCCGCGGATGCCGCCCGATACCGGCGCATCGAAACTGGCGATCCCGCGCGGGACGAGTAAGTCGTGCAGGCCATGCGCGAGTTGCGGCCCCGAGGTCGACAAGTCGCACACGATGCGAGGGCTGCCGCCAGCGATGATTTGCTCGACCGTGCTGCGCACGATCTGCGGTGTGGGCAGGCTGAGGAACACGATTTCGCACCGGCCGAGCGCCTCGGCCGAACCCGCAGCTTCCGCGCCGAGCTTGACCAGCGCGGCGATCGCGTCGGGCGCGATGTCGTGGACTTGCAGGTCATCGACGTGGCGCACCAGGTTGGCGGCCATTGGCGCGCCCATCCGCCCCAGACCGACGAACCCGACGCGCGTCATACCAGCTCCGCGATCGAAATGAGCGGCGCGAGATCGACCCGGGCGATATCGTTCTCGCCCGGGAACGCCGCCAGCACCAGCGGGTCGTGCCCAGGGATGACATGGTCGAGCGAGCCGTGGGCCAGCGTCATCAGCCGCTCCTGCGCGGCGGCGTAAGCCGTCTCATCGACGAAAATCGGGAAGGGAATCTTGCGCACCAAGTTGGCGTAGAGATGCGCCGCATCGCTGGCCAGCACCACCGGCCCACGCGCGGTGTCGCACACCACCGCCTGCAACCCCGCGGTGTGGCCGGGCAGAAACCGCAGCGCGATGCCGGGGGCAAATTCGCTGTCGCCATCATGGAACACCACATGATCGTTGTAGAGCTTGCGCACCAGTTGGGCGACCGGCTCGCCGTCGAACGGGGCCCGCACCTCGCGGGCGGACACCTGGCGGCCGGTGGCAAAGGCCATCTCGGCATCCTGGACATGGAACCGTGCGTTCGGAAACGTGCTGAGCGACCCCGCGTGATCGTAGTGCAAGTGTGTCAGGATCACGTCCTCGACCGACAGATGATCGATCCCGGCATCGCGCAAGCCCTCGAGCAACGGCCGGGTGATGGTACGCCCGCGCGCGACCGCGGCGGCCTCGCCGAAGCCGGTATCGACTACCACGGGCGGCTCACCCGCGCGGTGGATTGCCCACACGAAATAATCGAGCGGCATCGGCAGGTCGTGATCGTCCACCGGGCGCGAGAAGTTGCCTGACGCGGTCCGCTCATGCCGCGCGTACTTGATCGCATCGATGCGGATGACGGGTGCGGGCATGACCGACTTACGCGAAAGTGAGCTTGACCGGCTGGCGGATCGGTCCGTGGCCCACCGTGGTCATCCACGGCTCGTACGGCCCGGCTAGCTCGATGCTCTCAACCTGAGTCACGATCTCTCCCAGCAGCGCCTGCGCTTCCATCGTCGCCAGCGTGCGGCCGACGCAGCCGTGCACCCCGTAACCCCAGCCGAGCGAATGACGATTATCGCGGTCGAACCGGTATTCGTCGGGCGCATCCCAGAACCGCGGGTCGCGGTTGGCTGCCGCGAACATCAGGCCGCAGCGCGTACCGGCGGGAATGACGTAGTCGTCCACCGGCACGTCGCGCGCCGCGATTCGCCCGGCCATCCGGCTCGGGGCATCCCACCGCAGCGATTCATCGAACGCCGCGCGCACCTTCTTCGGGTCGCTACGTAACTTTGCGTACTCGCCGGGGAACAGCGCCCACGCCCGCAGCGCGTTGGCCATGGTGATGAAAGTGGTATCGGCCCCGGCGCTAAGCACGGTCTGGAGGAGTAGCTTGGCTTCGGCGAGCGTGACCTGGCCGGTATCGGACGCGGCATAGATCATCTCGCCGATGCCGTCGGGATCGAGCGCGCCGCGTTCGCACTGGGTTTCGAGCCAGTGGATCACGGCCGAATAATCATGGCTCATCGCCTGGTCGAACAGTTCGCCCGGCGGGCCCATTGTGGCCCACACCATTTCCGAGAAGCCGTGCATGTTCTCGCGGCCTGCCACCGGCAGCCCGAGGATATCGGGCAGGACCTGGAACACGTAGGCCTGGCTGACGTCGCCGACCGCATCGACTGTGTCCCGTTCGCGCAAACGGGCGATCAGTTCCTTCGCGCGGGAATCGAAGATATCCTTGATGCGTTCGAGCGCGCGCGGGCTCAGCGCGTCGGCGATCACCTTGCGCACTTGCGTGTGCCGCGGCGGATCGTCGGTCAGGAGGATTTCGGGGCGCGGGCTGGTCGGATCGTGCCACGGTCGCCCGGTCGATGAAAACGCCTTCCAGTCGAGCAATCCCGCGCTGACATGCTCGTGCCGCCCAAGCATCACCGTGCCGTCGGCCAACCGAACTACCGGCGCGAATTCGCGCAAGGCATCGTCGACCGCACGTGCGTCGATCACCGCGGCGGGGGTAAAGATGTCGAGCGGGTAGTCGGGGATGTCCGTCACAGGCCGAGCCCCGTGAAGCGCACGTCGCCCGCGCCGTGCGTCTCGATGTGGCCGGCGGTCGGTTCGGCGAAATGCGCGCCAATCACCAGAACCCCGCTGTCAGAATATTTGTCGACGAACGCCATCCGGCTGTTGCGCCCACCCTCCTTGTCCATATCGAAGGTCGCGTCGCGGTGCGGCATCGCGCATTGCATCGGGTGGTGCATCAGGTCGCCGGTGACGACCGCATCCTCGCCACCCGAGCTGATCCGCACGTGGACATGACCGGGGGTGTGGCCATGGCTCGGCTCGCAGTAAATTCCCGGGGCGATTTCGTGGTCGGATTCGATAAATTCCGCCATTCCGAGCGCGACGATCGGATCGACGCATTCGCGCAAGTGCGTGTCGCTGTGGTGCCCGTCATGGCGGATGGTCGATTGCCATGCGTCATATTCGGTCTTGCCGAATAAGTAGCGCGCGTTGGGAAAGGTCGGCTTGAATTCGCCGGTCGACGGGTCCTTGTAGGTGTTCCACCCAACGTGGTCGAAGTGAAGGTGGGTGCACATTACGGTGTCAACCTGCTCGCGCGTGATGCCCAAGCTTTCGAGGTCTTCGAGGAACCCTTCGGGCAAGTTGCAAAACACGTCGAAATCGCGCGTCCGCCCCGCGCCGATGCACGAATCGACGACAATGATGCGGCCCGGCGCCTGAACCACGAAGCCCTGGAAGTTCATCCGCTGGCGGCCGTCGGGGGTGGCGTAGTGGGGGTGCAGCCACGCCAGCGCGATCACTTCCTCGGCCGTCGCCTCGGGCATGGTCATGTGGATGTCGTCCTGGAAGTCCCACAGCTCGACGATACGGGTCACGGTGACCTCGCCGATTGTCCATGACTTCATGTGTTCGCGCGCCATCAGGCAGCCTTCCGGTTGTGGGGTTTGTAGCGCGCGACACTTTCGGGCGGGAGCTCGGCGGCGGGGAGCGCGGGTTTGCCGAGCACGAAATCGGCGCCGCGCTCGCCGATCATGACGCTGGGCGCATTGGTATTACCGCCGATCACGCTCGGCATCACGCTGGCGTCGGCCACCCGCAGCCCGTCGATGCCGCGGACGCGCAATTGAGCATCGACCACCGCGCCCGCGTCGCTGCCCATGCGGCAGGTGCCGACCGGGTGGTGCACGGTGTAGCCGGTGGCGCGGATGTAGGCGTCGAGCGCTTCGTCGCTGGTCACTTCCGCGCCGGGCGCGACCTCGGTACCCTCGTATTCGGCAAAGGGCGCGCTCGCGAAAGCAGCGCGGGCGATGCGGAGCGCGCGGATCAGCGGCATGATGTCATCGGGATGCTCAAGCAAGTGCGGGTCGATCAGCGGCGCCGCGCTCGGATCCTTGCTCGCGAGGCGCAGCGTGCCGCGGCTCCTGGGATAAAGCGCGACCGGGCTGATCGCATAGCCGTGCCCGAGCGGGAACGGGAACTTCGGATTGGTCAGGCGGCGGGCCGGCTGGAACACGAACTGCACGTCGGGCTTGGCCAACGCGGGATCGGTGCGGAGGAAGGCGACGCTCTCGAACACATTGCCGGCGAGCGGCCCCGTACGTTTGAACAGATACTGGAAGAAGTGCGCGATATCGCGCGGCATGGCGCGGTATGACAGCCCGTAGCTGGTGCTGTCGGAGGTTTCCATGTGGAGCGGGCTGGCAACGTGGTCGTGATAGTTCTCGCCCACCCCGGGCAACTCGTGAACCACTTCGATGCCCATGTCTTTCAGGTCCGCAGCGGGGCCGATCCCGCTGAGCAGCAGGATCTGCGGAGTCTGCACCGTGCCTGCGGACAAGATCACTTCGCGCCGCGCGGCGATGAAGCGCCCGTCGGTCAACTCGACCCCGGTGGCGCGCCCGTCTGCAACCCGCACCCGCGCCACCTGCGCATCGGTCTGGACATGGACATTGCCGCGCGCCAGCGCCGGCTTGAGCATCTGGCCATACGTCGTCTCGCGCCGCCCGTCGCGGATCAGGCCCTGGCGGCGGCCATAGCCTTCCGAATTGGCGCCGTTGAAATCGTCGCACCGCGGGAATTGCAACGATCCGAGCGCATCCATGAACGCGTAGTTGAGCGGGTTTGGATTGGGCACGATCTTGACGTTGATCGGGCCGTCCGCGCCGTGAAACACGCTCGCAGGAAAATCCTCGTTGTGCTCGGTGCGGGTGAAGTACGGCAGCACTTCAGCATAGGACCACCCGGCGCAGCCAGCGTCCGCCCAGTCGTCGTAATCGGTCGGGTGGCCGCGGAAATAGACCATCCCGTTTATCGCGCCCGATCCGCCCAGCACCCGCCCGCGCGGCACCGGAATCTCGCGCCCGGCCATGCCCGGCTGCGGCACCGTGGCAAACCGCCAGTTGGTCGCCTCGCGGCCAATGGCGGCGGCGACAAAGCTCGGAATATGGATGAACGGATGGGCATCATGGCCGCCCGCCTCGATCACGCACGTCGTGCGGTCTCTGGCTTCGCCCAAACGTGCCGCCAGAGCCGCCCCCGCCGACCCCGCGCCGACCACGATGTAATCGAATTCCGCTGCCGGCATTTACGCTCTCTCCCACTGTCTTTCTGCGGGGACTGGCGAACCTTGGCAAGCGCCTCAGTCATCTGCATCGCCATGTTTGATACGACGCACTTGGCGCATCGCGCATAGATAGGCGCGCCAAGCCCAAATGCCGAAAAGCACAATCATGGGAGCAGCAACCAGCACGCCTCGGACTAGCCGGGCGGTTGATCGCGATGCAGCGCAAAACTCAGAGCGATGGCAATGCAGACGGGAAGTAAAAAAACGAGGGAAGAGAGACCATTCATTCGCGGCCAACCGTCACCCAAGTCTCGGTAATCTAATCGAGGTAGCGGCGCCACATTTTCAAGGTGTTCCTAGAGCGGTTTCTGATCAGTCTGGGTCATATCCGCAAGAGCTGAAGTAGTTGGCGCATTCTCGGGGTTGGAAGATATCGACGAGCGTTCCGATCACCTCCCAGAGGCCACTCACGGTGCGCTCGCC
>JBDSUJ010000097.1:0-24556 GCA_039927815.1 Croceibacterium sp.
ATGACGCCGCAAGCCCAGGCGCTCTATCGTGCCGGCCGTTCGAGCTGGACGCCTAACACCAAGTATAACTGGGTGACCGATTTCGACGCATGGGATCGCTGCATCAGCCGCGGCTTCCCCGCCTCGATGCTGCCGTTCCGCTACAACAACGGCATCCGCATCTTCCAGTCGCCCGGCTATGTTGTGGTCCAGCTCGAGATGCTGGGTGAGCGGATCATCCCGATCGGCACGCGCGAGCACTGGCCGGCGGCGGTGGATTCTTGGCTCGGTAATTCGGTCGGACACTGGGAGGGCAACACGCTGGTCATCGAGACCGCCAATATCAAAAGCGGCGATTCCGCCACGCGCGATGCCTATGCCCGCAACGGCAGCCCGCTCAACATGGCGACGCGCGGAGTGCCCCCGAACAATACCATCCCGACCAGTAAGCTTGCCAAGGTGACCGAGCGGCTGACCATGGTTGGACCCAACACGATCACCTACCAGATGAGCTATGCCGACCCACAAGTGTTCACCGCACCGTGGACGCTGCAGTTCGACTGGCGGCGCGACGACAAGTACGCGTTCTACGAATATGCCTGCCACGAAGGCGACGTGCAGGTTCGCAACTACATCACCTCGAGCCGCGCCGGGCGCCTGCAGGAAGCCAGCGCCGAAGATCGCGCGGCCGAACGCGGTGGCGGCGGCTGACAACCGCTTTGGAAGAGGCTGACGCGCGCATGCACCGCGTCCCTCAAACGGGCCGGTGGCTACAAGCAATTATCCTACGCCCGGCGGGCGTCCGCAGCACAGGAAACACCGCGATGAACCGTAACATCCAACTGCTTTCGATAACCGGCGCAGCACTCGGCTTGTCGCTGGCGGCTGCCGCTCCTGCGCACGGCCAGGGCAACGCCGCGGCACCGATGACGGTCAAGACGGCCCAGGGCCAGGTGCGCGGTACCACTGCGCAGGAACCCGGTATCAGGGTCTACAAGGGCATCCCGTTCGCCGCCGCTCCAGTGGGTGCGCTGCGCTTCCGTGAGGCCCAGCCCGCTAATCCGTGGCAAGGGGTGCTGGACGGGACCAAGTGGGGCAACACCTGCATCCAGCCGACCGCAAAGACCCGCGCCATCGGCGTCAATCAGGCGACGGATATGGCCGATTCGCCGCCGCAGAACGAAGATTGCCTCAACCTCAACGTCTGGACCCCGGCCAAGCGCGCGGGCGAGAAACTGCCGGTGATGGTGTGGTTTTATGGCGGCGCGTACAACGAAGGTGGCGGCTCGATGCCGTTTGCGGATGGATCGAAGCTGGCGAAGAAGGGCGCGATTGTCGTTTCGCTCAACTATCGTGTTGGCGCGCTCGGCTTTTTGTCTTTTCCTGGCCTGACCGCGGCATCCCCACACCACGCCTCGGGCAATCAGGCGCTGTCGGATTCGATCGCGGCCCTGCAATGGGTCAGGCAGAACATCGCTGCGTTCGGAGGCGATCCCAACAACGTGACCATTTTCGGCCAATCCGCGGGCGCATGCATTACCGCGGCGCTCACCGGGTCGCCGGTCGCGAAGGGCCTGTTCGCCCGCGCGATTTCGGAAAGCGGCGCATGGGCCGGCCTGACTGCGGCCAAGATGCAGCCGCGTGAGGTGCTCGACAAGCGCTCGGTCGATGCGCTGGACAAGCTCGGCGTGCACAGTCTGGCCGAACTGCAAGCGCTTCCCACGGACAAACTCGCCACGGTGCGTAACCAGGGCATCATCATCGACGGCTGGATCGTGCCCGAGGACCTGAGCAAGACCTTCGCCGAGGGCCGCCAGAACAAGGTCGATGTCCTGCTTGGCTCCAACGGTAACGAAGGCGGCAGCTTCGGCGGTGGCGCGCCAACCACCGCGGCGACATGGACTAGCGGTGCAGCCCAGCGCTGGCGCGACCTAGCACCGGTCGGCCTCGCCGCTTATCCCGCCACCACCGATGCACAGGCACAGGCTTTCGCGTCGCGGCCATTCACCGACGGCATCGCGTGGTTCATGCACCTCTACGCCGACCAACAGGCCAAGATCGGCAAGAAGGCCTATCTATACCAGTTCGTCCGCACCCCGGCCTCGGCGCCTGGCAAAACCAACGGCGGCCCCAGCCACGCCGCCGATCTCGCTTATGTATTCGGAAACCTGGCGGCCCCGCGCGAAGTACCCGACAACAGCGATCCCGCCGTCGTCAGCCGAAGCGCGCCCGACATCAAGCTGGCCGACCAGATCATGACTTATTGGACCAACTTCGCGCGCACCGGGAATCCCAATGGGGCCAGCCTGCCGACGTGGCCGTTGGTGACGCGGATGGCGCGCAACCAAGCGTTCCTGCTCGATGTCAACTCGCGCACCGGCGACACGATGACCCCGGGGCAAGTTGCGCTGTACGACGCGCTGTTCCAGCGCGACATCGCGACACCGGTCGGGGTGACCAACTGGAAGTAAGCTTGGAATTCAAGGGGGAGAGCACAATGGCGCGGTCGAACACGAGGCGGTACTGGCCGCTGCTGCTCTCGGTTGCGGGCGTGACGGCACTCGGCGGCGGCGGGATCGCCTGGGCGCAAGCAAGCGGTGATTTCGCTGCGCAGGCAGCGGCGGGGCGCAGCGCCTATGCGCAGAACTGCGCCGCATGCCACGGATCGGCGCTGAACAACGGCGAGTTCGCGCCCGTGCTGAAAGGCCCCGAGTTCCTTGCCAAATGGGGTGGCGCGTCGGCCGCCAAGCTTGAGGATTATATCCACACCTCGATGCCGCCGGCCAACCCGGGTGGGCTGCCTGACGAGACGTATCACGCGCTGGCGGCGTTCGTCCTGCAGCAGAACGGCGCCACAAACGTGCTGCCCGCCGCGACCACGCGGGCGAGAGGGGAATCGGCGGTCGGCGGGCTGTCGACCCGCCTCTATCCCCTGCCCCCGGGGCCTAAGCTACCCGACCGCTTTGCCGGGTTCACACCGGTCACCGAAGCTGAATTATCCAATCCCGCGCCCGCCGACTGGCCTGCGTGGCGCCGCAGCCACCTCGGGCTGGGGTATTCACCGTTGACGCAGATCGATACACGTAATGTCGGCACGATGCGGTTGGCGTGGGCCCAGGCCTTGCCGGCAGGCGTCAACATGAACGAGCCACTGGTGCGCGGCGGCGTGCTCTACGTGTTCGGGTTCGGCGACCAGGTGTTCGCGTTCGATGCCGCGAGCGGGCGCCAGCTGTGGCGCTACCAGCGCCGCCTCCCCAAGGAAGCGCAACTAAATTCAAAGAAGACGATCGCGCTGTACGGCGACAAGCTGTTGGCCGCGACTTCGGACAATCACATTGTCGCGCTCGACGCGCGCACGGGCCGCCCGATGTGGGACGTCGCGCTGACCGAACGGACGGGTCTGCGCACCATCGGCGGCCCGCTGGCAGCCGATGGCGTGGTCATGCAGGGTCTGGCCAGCCAGGCGGCCGGCGGCGGGCTGATCGCCGGCTTCGATATTGCAACGGGCAAGAAGCTGTGGTCTTTCGACACCGTGGCCAAGCCCGGCCAGCTCGGTGGCGACAGCTGGAACGGGGTCCCCGGCGATCAGCGCAAAGGCGGCTCGGTGTGGACCAGTGGCAGCTATGACCCGGTCAATCACCTGGCTTTGTGGGGCGTCGGCAATACCTACGACACCGGCCCCCTGCGCGACCTCAAACCCGGCATGAACAACGACGCGCTGTTCACCGAGAGCACGCTCGCGTTCGAACCCCACAGCGGCAAATTGGTGTGGTATTATCAGCATAACCGCAACGACCAGTACGATCTCGACTGGGTGTTCGACCGGGTGATCGGCAGGCTCGATGTCGCCGGCAAGCCGCGCCGGGTGGTCATTACCGGAGGCAAGAGCGGGCTGTTCGACGCGCTCGACGCCGCGACCGGCAAGTACCTCAAGACCTATGACATGGGGATTCAGGACTACATCGACCGGATCGACCCCGTCACCGGCGACAAGCACGTCAAAGCTGGCATGTCCCCTGGCCGCGACAAGCCGCCGGTGTTCATGTGCCCGCACGGCGGCGGCGGGCGCAACTGGAGCCCGACGTCGTGGAACCCCCAGACCCGCGCGTTCTTCGTCAACGCGCGCGATGTGTGCACCGACCTGACCCCGACCACGGGCGCAGGGCTGCTCAGCACCGGGGTCAACGCGGTCTACGCCGCCCCGCCTAATGGCGACGGCAAGTACGGCGTGCTGCAGGCGATCGATTTCCAGAATGGCAAGTTGCTGTGGGAAGTGCGCCGCCGGCAGACCCCCGACATGGGCATCCTGACCACTGCGGGCGGGATCGTGATGACCGGATGGATGGACCGCCAGGTCGTCGCTTACGACCAGCGCACCGGCAAGGAATTGTGGTCGAGCGGGGTCACCGGCGTGCCGAACGCCTCGCCAATCACGTATTCGGTCGACGGCAAACAATACATCGCCATCGTCACCGGTGCGGGCAATCCGCTGTCGAGCGGCATCCCCGATGTCATTCCCGAAACGCAAATGCCCAGCGTCAACAGCTCTTCCGTCTACGTGTTCGCGCTGCCTGACCAAGCAGACTGACCGAAAGGTCCAAAAAAAAGGCCGCCCGGTCGGGGCGGCCTTTTGATCAAGCGGCGAGACCGAGGTCAGTTGCCGAAGATGCCCAGCGTGAAGCCGATCGCGCGGCCGAAGAACACCACCAGCAGCCAGAAGAACAGCGACAGGCCGCCGGCCACCTTGGCCGCGAACGGTATCGAGGGATCGAGGTCCCAGTGATCGACCGTGCGTGATGTGATGAAGTTGAAATACATCATGTTGATGCCCGCCAGCGACATCATGAACAGTTTCCACAGGAAGAACGGATTGTTCACGTAACTCGTCGCCTTGCTGACGAACAGCAGGCTGCCGGTAATCGCGGCCAGTGCGAAGGCCGCCCACGTCCACGGCAGCGTGTCCTTCGACAGCTGGGTCACTGCGACATCACGCGATGCCACCCCGATCAGGCGCAAGTCCACGATCATGATCGTGCCGAGCACGGTGACCAGCGCGATGACGTGGATCGTCTCGATGGTGGGGAACATCCACGTCGATTCGGCGATGGTGGTGCCGAGCGAGGAGTACTCGATCGATTCCCAGATATTGGTAGGTGCAGGATACATGCTCGGTCCCCTATGTCGGCGCGTAGGCGATCCACCGCCCGCAGAACATGATCGCCATCCACAGCAGCACCAGCAAACCGGCGACGGTGCGCTCGGTCGCGCCGATGTCGTGCTCTTCGCGAATGTCGCGCAAAATGCCCTTGTGAAACCACACGCTGACCAGGATGGCGACGACCAGGATGATCATCTTAATCCAGAAAAACGGATTGATCAGTTCGCGGATCGGTTCGGCTATGATCATGCACAGGCCGGACATCACCAGCAGGACCAGGGCCCACCAGATCCACGGCATGTAGCGATTGGTGGTCTGGGCGATAGTGCGCCCTTCGCCACTGAACCCCATGATGCGGCCATTGATCATCAGGATCGACCCGAACGAGGCCGCAATCGCCAGGATGTGGATCACCTGAAAGATCGGGATCGCCCAGAAGTGGGTGACGATCCAGGCGTTGATCGACGTCTCGTTGAGCCACAACGAAAGGTCGATCAGCGGTGTGGTTCGTAACCACTCCGTTATTCTAAATAGAAAGTCGGTCATCAGAACATCGTCCCCGTTGACGCCCCTTTCGGCGAACATCTGCGGGCATCCGCCCGCTTCGGCCGTCACGCCAGTAAATTACCGTAACCGGCGCTGGTTACACCCTATTTCCGCCTGGCTGTCGAAGCCTGTCCGGCGGCCAATTGATCGGGCGCAAATCCCGCTAGCGCGCTCAACACCTCGTGTCACCCCCTCGTCAAGGCGTTTGATTGACTCTGTCCGCGCAGCGACAAAGTGTTACCTTTATGGCCGGTTTTGACCGGTGCGGACCATTGTCAAAGTCTCATACGGCCCGTAGGACTTAATCAACGACCGGGCGTTGCAACGCATCGCCACGATCGCGTTCGCTGTGGGGGAATGTCTATGCGTGTTGCTGGGGGCTTGCGGCTGGCGAGCGCGCTTGCGCTCGGCGCGAGCGGGGCGGCGATCGCCCAGCAGGCGATGCCCGATGGCGACTGGCGCACCATCAATCGCGACCTCGCGTCGACGCGTTTCTCCCCGCTCGCTGACATCAACCGCGGCAATGTCACTCAGCTCCGGCAGGCGTGGGCCTACCCGCTCAAGGGCTCGAACACCGCCACTCCACTGGTCATCGACAGCACGATGTATTTCCCCATCGGCAATCGGGTGGTGGCGCTCGATGCGGATAGCGGTGCTGAAAAGTGGGTATTCACGATCCCAAACGGCGCCGACGGCAAAGCTCGCAACGCTTCGGGTCGCGGACTTAGCTATTGGGAAGGCGACACTTCGACACCGGCGCGGGTCGTGCTGATGGTCGGAACGAAAATGCTGGCTGTTGACGCCGCCACCGGCAGACCGTCGGCCGGTTTCGGAACCGACGGCATGATCGATGTCGGGATTGGCTTCGGGGGCACTCCAACGATTGCCCAAGGTGTCGCCATGATTGGCGCCGCGACGCAGGAAAACCATCCCGGCGTGGCCGGCAACCCGCGTGGGTTTGACGTCAAGACCGGACGCAAGCTGTGGGAATTCCAGACGGTTCCGCAGCCCGGGCAACCGTTCAACGAAACCTGGGGCAACGGTTGGAAAGGCCGCTCCGGCACCAACCAGTGGGGTCCGTCGGCGTCGGTCGATACCAAGACCGGCACTGTGATCATCCCGTTGGGCTCACCCGCGCCCAATTACTGGGGGGGTGATCGCCCTGGCAGTAACCTGTTTGGCAACTCGCTGCTCGGACTCGATATCAAGACCGGGCAGTACCGGTGGCACTTTCAGACCGTGCACCATGACCTCTGGGACACCGACCAACCCACAGCAGGCCCGCTGATCGATGTCGGCACTGGCCGCAACCGTCACCCGGTGATCGCCTCGGTCAACAAGACCAGCCTGTTCTTCGTAATCGATCGCACCACCGGCAAGCCGTACCTGCCGGTCGCGGAGCGCGCGGTCCCGGTGGGTGACGTTCCGGGCGAGTATTACAGCCCGACCCAGCCCTTCCCGGTCAACACCCCCCCGCTCAGCCGGGTGAGCATGACGTACGACGATATCGTCGCGCCCGAAGACACCAATGCCGCGCACGCTCAGGCCTGCCGGGACATGTGGGACAAGGCCGGCGGCTATCTCAACTATGGTCCGTTCACTCCGTTCATGTTCCACGCCAAGGGCACACCGCCGCGTTCCACGATCCAGTTCCCCGGAGGCACCGGCGGCGTCAACTGGGGCGGCCCGGCCGCCGATCCGAATACCGGCATCGTCTATGTCAACGCTGCGGATACGTCGCTGGTGGGATGGACGGAACGCAAGGATACAAAGGAAAGCTATAGCTTCGACGCGACCGACAGCGACCAGCCGTACGACCGCGCGAGCGTAGACGGCAAAGGCCCGTTCTTTTCATTCTCCGCCCCGTTGTCGGGCAAGTACGACGTGCGCGGCCGCGGCGTCGGGCCCAGTATGAACTGCTACAAGGGCCCGTGGTCCGAACTGGTCGCGGTCGATGCCAACACCGGCGCGATCAAATGGTCGGTCCCGCTCGGGCTCAACGAGGATTTCCCCGCGGATAAGGCGGTGGTTCAGGGCAATGCCGGCAACGCGGGTCCGACGGTTACCGCGGGCGGGCTGGTGTTCGTCGGCGCGACCAACGACCGGCGCTTCCGCGCGTTTGATTCGGCGACTGGGCAACAGCTGTGGGAGACCCGCCTGAGTGGGAACGCCAATGCTAATCCGATGTCCTATCGGGCCCGGAGCGGCAAGCAGTACGTGGCCATCAATGCGGGTGGCACAATCATGGCCTATTCGCTATCGCGCTAGGGTCGATTAATTCGCTGCCCCAAGGGGCAACATACTCGGAGAGGTTTGGGGGATGAGGAAGAAATTCGCTCTCGGCGCCGCGGCTGCGGTGGCCATGATGACTATGACGGCTTCGGTCGCGTTCGCTCAGGCCGCGCCGCCGGCGTCGGCGCCGGTACGGATCGATGGGCACCCGAACATGAACGGCATCTGGTCTACGATCAGCCAGGCCAACTGGGATCTCGAACCGCATAGTGCGCAATCGGGTCCGCTTGGCGGCGCGGGAGAGCGTGTGCTTGGGACCTTGACCGCTGAGCCGGCGGGGCTAGGCGTCGTCGACGGGGGCAAGATCCCGTATCGCCCCGATGCCTTGGCGCGGCTGCAGGACAACAAGGCTCACCGGGTCGGCCACGACCCCGAGGCCGCCTGCTACCTGCCCGGAATTCCGCGCGCGACGTACATCAACAACATGCCGTTCCAGATCGTCCAGGGCGGCGGCGACGACATGCTCATGGTCTACGAATATGCCAACGCCAACCGCGTCATCGAAATGCGCGCGGTCGAAGTCCCGCCGATCGATACCTGGATGGGCACTTCCTACGGCCGCTGGCAGGGCGATACGCTGGTCGTGACCACGCTGGCGCAGAGCCCCGGCGAATACAAGGCACCCGCCGGCGAAATGTTCGAGAATGCCACATGGCTCGATCGCCAGGGCAATTACTTGACCAATTCAACCACGGTTACCGAGCGGTTCAAGCCAATGGGGCCGAACCACATCGACTATTCGGCGACGATCGACGATCCGACGCTTTACACCAAGCCGTGGACCATCCGCATGCCGCTGTACAAGCATGTCGAGGCGAACGCGCAACTGCTTGAGTTCCGTTGCGTCCCGTTCAGCGAGATGCTCCTATACGGTGACTTGCTTGAGAACCGCGGCGCGCCTGCAATGGCTCCGGCCACTGGCGACCGAAAGTAATGAATCAGTGCCGCTTCCACGATTTGAAGTTTAAGGAGTACGAGCCATGCAGATGAAGAAATGGACTGCCGCCGCTGTTGGCGCGGTCCTGGCCGCCGGCACCGCCGGCGTAGCCTTCGCCCACCACTCGTTCGCGACCGAGTTCGACCGTAACAAGCCGGTCCGCCTCGAAGGCAAAGTGGTGAAGTTCGAATGGGTCAATCCGCATTCGTGGATTCACCTCGATGTGGACCGCGCCGGCAAGACCGAGCGCTGGCGGGTTGAAGGCGGCGCACCGAGCGCGCTCCTGCGGCGCGGCTGGAACAGGAACTCGCTCCCGGCGGGGACCGGGATCATCGTCGACGCGTTCCGCGCGCGCGACGGAGACACCCGCGCGTCGGCCGCGGAAATCCGCTTCCCCAACGGGCGCGAGCTGTCGCTCGGCAACCCGACCACCGAAGCAGTGGCGGCTGCGGCGAAGCGCGCCGGCCAGTAAGCCACATCCCTTGCCCTCATGGGGCAGGCGAACCACAAAAAGCTCGCGATCTTCGGATCGCGAGCTTTTTTTGGCGCCACCCGCACGATTAAGAGCTCAGGCTCGCCCGGCTGGCTAAAGCTGGCTGGCGCACTCCCCACTAATGGACGCTTCAGGGGTTTGAATTGCGCAGCAAATTCAAGGGATGCGCTTTTCAGATCCGCGAGTACATAAGCCGAAGGCATTGCAGGAAGATCCATGGGAAATTGCGCAACAGGAGTTTCCGGGCTGGATGAAGTCCTCGCGGGCGGGCTCTCTGAGGGGCGACTGTTTCTGCTCGAAGGTAGTCCGGGCACGGGAAAGACCACCATTGCGAGCCAGTTCCTGATGTCGGGCGTCGAGGCAGGCGAGAAAGTTCTCTACATCACCCTCTCCGAAACAGAGGAGGAGCTGCGCGACGGAGCAGCGTCCCATGGCTGGACCTTTGGCGAGGGCTTCGAAGTATTCGAACTTGTCCCGCCGGAGAGCTTGCTCGATGACGAACAGCAGCAAAGCCTGCTCTATTCATCCGACCTCGAGCTGGGCGAAACCACCAGGCGCATCTTCGACGCATTCGAGCGCATAAAGCCCACGCGGGTCGTGCTGGACAGTTTGTCCGAAATTCGCCTGCTTGCACAAAGCTCGCTGCGTTACCGCCGCCAGATCCTCGCGTTGAAACACTATTTCTCGCGTCATGAGGCGACGGTGCTGATGCTTGACGACCTTACGGCCGACGCACTCGACAAGACCGTGCATAGCGTCGCACACTCGGTCATACGCCTCGAGGAGCTGTCCCCCAACTACGGTGCCGAGCGCCGGCGTATGCGAGTGCTCAAATATCGTGGTCGGAAATATCGCGGCGGGTATCATGACTTTGTGATCGATACCGGCGGCGTCCGAGTATTCCCGCGCCTCGTCTCGGCCGAGCATCATTCATCTTTCAAGCGCGAGACCGTGCCGATCGCCGATCCGCAGCTGAACAAACTGCTCGGCGGCGGCTTCGAGCGTGGCGCGAGCAATCTTATTCTGGGTCCTGCCGGAACTGGAAAGTCACTCCTGACGCTCAGCTTCATCCAGTCGACCGTCAAGAGGGGAGAAAACGCCGCGCTGTTCGTTTTTGACGAAGAAATGGGACTGTTGTTCGCCCGGTCGAAGGGTTTGGGCATCGATCTTGGCGAGATGGTCGACAGCGGCAAGCTGACAATCGAGCAGATCGACGCCGCCGAGCTCACGCCCGGCGAGTTTTCCGAGCGTGTCCGAGTCTGCGTCGAGAAAAATGGCGCGCGCACGGTCGTCATCGACAGTCTCAACGGATACCAGGCGTCGATGCCCGAAGAGCAGGCTCTGATCCTGCACATGCACGAGCTGCTGCAGTATCTTAATCGGCAGGGTGTGACGACCTTTCTGACCGTCGCGCAACACGGACTAGTCGGCGACATGAAGTCCCCCGTCGATGTGACCTATCTGGCCGACACCGTTATCTTGCTGCGTTATTTCGAAGCCCTGGGGCGAGTTCGCCGGGCGATCTCAGTCGTCAAGAAGCGGACGGGCGCGCACGAGGATACCATTCGTGAGTTCATGATCGGCTCAAACGGGATCACGCTTGGGGATCCCCTGACCGGCTTCCAGGGCGTGTTGCGCGGGGTCCCAAATTTGGTTGGGGATACGGACCTCCTTGCCGGCCAGAAGGTGTAAGCGCCTGTTGAATCGTACCCTTGCCGAAGGCGCCGCTATCCTGGCACCTCATGGTCGTGACGCGGCCATCGCCCAGGCGATGCTTACCGAAGGGGGCCTCGAAGCGGCCGTCGTCAGCGATCTGGCGGAGTTAGTTGCCGTGTTGCGCTCTGGCGCCGGCTTTGCGGTCGTCACCGAGGAAGCGCTTCGATCCGCGGACTTGCGCGATCTGGCCGGCTTTATTCACGATCAGCCCGAATGGTCCGACTTCCCGTTCATCTTGCTGACCGCTCGCGGCGGGGGCTCGAGCGCAATCCCGGCGCTGTGCGTCTCCTTGAAACGCTGGGCAACGTCACGTTTCTGGAACGCCCGTTTCATCCCACCACGCTAATCAGTCTTGCGTGCGGCCAAGCGGGGGCGTTTGCGCCAGTACGACGCACGCCACAGGCTCGACGAGATCCGCGACGCCCGCGAGCGCATGAGCATCGCGCTAGCTGCCGGGCGACTTGGCGCCTGGACATTGGATCTTCGTTCCAATCACCTGGAAGCATCCATCGATTGCAAGGCTCATTTCGGGCGGAGCGAGGTGCAGTCGTTCACGTACGAGGAGTTGCTGGCATCCAACCATCCGGAAGATTCAGACCGGATGCGCCAGGCTGTCGCTCATGCGGTCAATACCGGCGCCCGGTACGATATCGAGTACCGGACGATCTGGTCCGACGGTTCGCTGCATTGGGTGCAGATCAACGGTCAGCTTGAGAGCGACGACGCTGGGCAACCTCTGCGGATGGTGGGCGTGTCGCACGACATTACTTCGCGCCATGATAGTGAAAGCCGCCGGGCCGCCTTGCTCACGCTGGGAGATGCGTTGCGACAGGCAAACGATCGCGGCGAAATGACCTATCTGGCAGCGGAGATACTGGGAACGACCGTGGGCGTGAGCCGCGCGGGCTACGCATGCATCGATCCTGCCGCTGAGACCCTTGCTGTCGAAGGTCAGTGGCACGCCCCAGGTATCCCTGCCCTTCCGGGAATTCTGAACGTGCGGGATTACCGGTCCTATCTCGAGGTCCTGAAGCGGCATGAGACACTAGTCGTCGCCGATGCAAGGACCGATGCCCGCACGCGGGACGACGCGCCCGCCTTGGAAGACCCCTACGCGCGCGCTTTCATGTACGTCCCCCTCGTCGATCAAGAAGAAGTCGTGGGGCTGGTGTATCTACACCACCGGGAAGTTCGCAATTGGCCGGCGGAAGAACGCGAATTCGTCGGTGAAGTCGTCGATCGCACCCAAGGCGCGATTGAACGGCGCAAGGCGGAAATTTCGCTGGAGGAATTCACCGGATCGCTTGAAAAGCAGGTCGCGGAACGCACCCGGGAGATCGAAGCGGCGCAGGAGCAGCTGCGGCAAGCGCAAAAGATGGAGGCTGTCGGGCAACTGACGGGCGGGTTGGCGCATGACTTCAACAATCTCCTCACCGGGATCTCAGGTTCGCTCGAACTGATCGAGGTGCGCATCAAGCAAGGGCGTTCAGGTGAGATCGACAAGTATCTCGACATGGCGCGGAGTGCCTCCAAGCGCGCCGCCGCGCTCACGCACCGGCTGCTTGCCTTTTCGCGCCGCCAAACGCTCGACCCCAAGCCATCCGATATCAACCGCATCATCGCGAACCTGGAAGAGTTCCTGCGGCGGTCAGTCGGCCCGCAGGTTGAAATTGAAGTGGTCGGTGCGGGCGGGCTGTGGACTACATTGATCGATCCAAACCAGCTCGAGAACGCCCTGCTAAACCTCTGTATCAATGCGCGCGACGCGATGCCCGATGGGGGTCGGATCACGATTGAGACGGCCAACAAGTGGCTTGACGAGAGGGCCGCCAAAGTGCGCGACCTGGCTGTCGGGCAATATGTCTCGCTCTGTGTTTCAGACACCGGGACGGGCATGTCGCCAGAGACAATTCAGCGGGCGTTCGACCCGTTTTACACGACAAAGCCGCTTGGCGAGGGCACGGGGCTCGGCCTGTCCATGATCTACGGCTTCGTCCGCCAATCGGGCGGCCAGGTGCGTATCTATTCCGAAGTCGGCCAAGGCACCACGATGTGCCTTTATTTTCCACGCGTAAATTCGCTGGAAGGACCGGACCCTGAGCCGGAAGAGCGGCTCGCGGAGGCGTCCACCGCAGCCGGCGAAACGGTGCTGGTCGTCGATGACGAACCGGCCATTCGCGCTTTGGTCACTGACGTGCTCGCCGAACTTGGATATAATACACTGGAGGCGGGCGATGGCCCGGCAGGTCTGGCGATTCTCAAAAGCCAGCCGAACATTGCACTGTTGGTAACCGATGTCGGATTGCCAAAGGGGATGAACGGTCGCCAGTTCGCCGATGCGGCCCGCGTCGAGCGACCCGATCTCAAGGTTCTCTTCATAACCGGCTACGCTGAAAATGCCGTAATCGGCAGCGGACGTCTCGACCCCGGTATGCACGTGCTTACCAAGCCGTTTGCAATGGATACCTTCGCCAAGCGAATTCAGGCCCTCATTTCTGAATGAGATCTGCGTCTCGAGCGTGCGAAAAAGTAATCGATGTCGATCGGGCGCGAACTTTTCCCTGCAAAAGCTCGTTTTTGCAGGGAATCAACACTTGCCCCGCCATGTCGTGCTCACCGGCGCGACTTTCCATGACGGTGTCACGCCATGGAACGTGCCCTGTGACGTGGCCTTACCGTGCGCGACGCAAAACGAGTCGCTCGGGCCCGGCGCCAAGGCGCTGATCGGCCATGGCTGCTTCGCGGTGTCGGAGGGCGCGAACATGCCCAGCGACCTCGAGGCGGTGCATGCGTTCAAGCAATCGAGGATTCTGTTCGCGCCCGGCAAGGCGGCGAATGCCGGGGCGTCGCTGTGTCGGGCTTGGAAATGAGCCAGAATTCGGAGCGCCGCAGTTGGAAAGAAGAGCAGCTTCAGGTCATGCTGCGCGACATCATGGACGGGATTCACCATCGCTGCCTCATGTATGGCACCGCGAGCGACGGCCATGTCGATTACGTGAAGGGCGCCAATTGCCGGGATTAAGAAAGTGGCTGACGCAATGCTGGCATTCGGTGTGGTGTAGTAATCATTCATCGTACCCTTACTGGGAAGTTGCCGTCATTCAGCCCGGCCAGCCGTGACCAACAGTCGTTTTGTCAGCGCCATGGCGTCAGAAGGCAGTCCGCGGTGCGGTTCAGGAGTGGACACTCCCTCTCTAAGCCGGATCACAAGCCGGAGGATGACATGCTTCCTGCACCATCGCGTGTGTAGGACGTATTGGCCGATGCCAACGTCGCCCGCGCAGACCGTCTCCACTGGTTTTCCGGACCGAGCAGGCGCCTGCTGAACGTCTTGAGATGCGCGCAGAGCATACGCTGGCTCACAGTTGGACGATGACGAGTTAGGACACTCTCCGGTGGCCTCGTGCCGATCGATCCGGACGGCGAAATGTCGCTGGCTTTGAAGCTCTCCAAGGAGGCCCTGCTCGCGATCCGGCAACGCGGCGCTATGTACGTGACCAGCAGTTGATGTTCCGAAATTCGATCCCGTACTGCGCACGAGGCCGGCGGAGCAAACGGCTCTGAACAGGGCGCATCAAGCCCCGCAAATTGCTCTTCGCAGACCGGACGAAAGGCCGGAATGGCGGCGAGCTGCAGGCTTTCTGCCCGAAACGAAAATCTTTCTAAATCAATGACTTATGCTTGGCGGCGGAAGCAGTCAGCTGCGAACCGTTCTCTGATCCGCCTTCCCGTTTCCCGGTACCGTTTTCCCGTTTCCAAGCCGTTTTAACGGGAATTTTGCTCAAAACACCCGCGTAATGCACTTAAGCGCTCTCACAAGCCGCTCAAATCACCCGAATAAACCGCTGAATTCCCGGAGCTGCGGAAGCGGGAATTCCAAGGCAGCCAAACGGGATTTGGCCCCCAGCCCCGCCCCGATTCAGGAAACGCGATGGCGGTGCGTCAGCCTCCTAGTGGTTAAAGCCAAACGCTTGATATTCACTTGGCCGTTCCCGACCCAATCTTAGTCGCTCAGCGCCGATTGGTTTTATCCTGATGCCCGTCATTCAAGATGATGGGCTGTCGGCAGCAACGCGCCCATCACTGACGTTCGTAGCGGACTGGACGCGTTCCTAGAGCGGACATTCGTTGATCCGGCGCAGGCTGAGTACTCGACCGGCAGGTGTTCCACCCAACGCGCTATCGGCCTAGTTTGAAGGCGACCAGGGCTGCGCCCTTCGGCCCCTTTGGATCGCGGGCGCCGCTTGCGGAGATTACTACGTACTGCTCGCCGCCAGCCATGTAGGTGGCCGGGCTGGCGACGCCGCTAAACGGCAGGTCGGTCTGCCACAGCTCCTTACCGGTGTCGGTGTCGAACGCACGCAGCTTGCGATCATAGACCGTGGCGCCGATGAACAACAATCCGCTGGCGGTGACCACGGGCCCACCGAAATTCTCGGTTCCGGTGTTGCCCTTACCTTCAGCCGCCAGCTCGGGGTAATAGCCGAATGGGATGCTCCAGACGTACTTGCCGGTATTCATGTCGATGGCATTGAGCTTACCCCAAGGCGGAGCCGTCGCCGGATAGCCATCGGGGTCCACAAAGGTCCTGTATCCCGAATGATTCATCTTCGAGCGGCGCGGATCGGGGCTACTCTGATCAATGAGCGACGTTACCCCGGAGACATTGTTGCTGTTGGCGTAAATGACTCCTCGCGGGTCGGCAGCCATTCCGCCCCATTCCACCCCGCCGCCGAATCCGGGAGTGATGATCGTATCCTGACCCTTGGCGAGCGGCGTGAACTGTGGCCCATTGCGCATCTTCGACAACGCATCTCGCGCCCAGGCATTCGCCTCGGGCGTTCGATTGGTGAGGGTCTCAGGCGTCACGGATTGCAGGCCCACGGGCGCGGGCAGGCGCGGCACTGGCTGGGTCGGAGAAGCTAGCTCTCCCGCGACATCGGACGGCGGGACCGGGACCTCATCAATTGGAAACAGCGATTTGCCGGTTTTCCGATCGAACGCGAAAATGAAACCCTTCTTGTTGGCGGCGACGACTGCATCGACCGTCCGGCCGTTTTTCTTAACCTCGACCAGAATCGGCTGCGGGTTGAAGTCAGCATCCCACATGTCGTGATGCACGGCCTGGAAATGCCACAGTCGCTTGCCGGTGCGCGCATCAAGGGCGATCAAGCTGTTGGCGAACAGATTATTCCCCAGCCGCTCGCCGCCCCAGAAATCGTCGGCGCCGGAGCCGGTGCCGACGAATACCAACCCTTTCTTCTCATCCACGATCACCCCTGGCCAGGCGTTTGCACCGCCGGCGGTCAGGTAGGCGTTCATTGGCCAGGTTTCGTAGCCGAACTCGCCGGGGTGCGGGATGGTGTGGAAGGTCCACAGCAACTTGCCAGTGCTCACGTCCCAGCCGCGAATATCCCCAGGAGCCGAGGGGGAGATCTCGGGCACACCGCCGTGGGTGATGAATACATCTTTATAGATGGCGGGCGGCGAGCCCATGGCGATCGGGCTCTTGGTCGGGTCATCACCGCGCAGATTGAGGCCGAGGTCGATCTTGCCCTCGGTCCCGAAGCTGGTGATCAGCGCGCCCGTATCGGCATTCACCTGGTAGACAAAGCGCCGGCCCGGCACGAGCAGTCGACGGTCCTTGCCCTTGCCCCAGAACGCAACGCCGCGGCCGCGGAACCCGCCCGCGCCTTCCAGAGCCGTCGTCCACTTGACGGTGCCTGTGGCTGCGTTGAGGGCGACGGCCTTTCCGTCGGTGGTCACCGCATAAAGCACGCCATCGACCACGATCGGCTGCATCTGCGAGGCGCCCGTCGCCATGTCGAACCGCCACGCGTGCTGAAGCTGGCCGACGTTGCCTTTGTTGATCTGGGTCAGCGTCGAAAAGCGCGTGCCCCCGGCGTCGCCGCCGTAGACTGCATAGTCCGCGCCCGCCCGTGCGAGCGCCGCGGTGGAGCTGATGGCGAAGGCGGCGACCGAGAACGCCAGGAGAGCAGTCTTCTTCACGTTCTATTCCTCCGTGTTAAGTTCAGGTGCGCGCCGGACCTTCCACCCACGATTATCGTGTCTGAAGCAATCAGCCGCTAGTTCCAACATGAACTTAGGCGGTTTTCCCGCGTCTGCTTTCCTGGTCAGGTCCGCGAGACCCGACAGTCCCCATTCGGCCCAGCTTACGCCATGAAGCGAGCGTCCGGTTTCCGCTTTCCCACTCCGAACCTGCAAGTCTTGGAACCACCCCAATCCCAGTCGCATCTGCTCGCACGCACGCGGGTACGAAGCGCATGATTTTTTTGCCACTATATGCCTGTTGCAGCACAATCTGATCGTTGCCTGCACGCACTATTGTCATCGCGCCGCGCTGCGCCCATAACGAACCTCCTTGTCGAGAGGCACCAAGTACGGGTGAGACCGTGCATGTGCGATCGACGAGTGATCATGCATGTCCGGCCTCACCTTCAACCGACCTACGGGTCACTCGAAGGACAAGGCAATGACACGATCCAGTACCAGGAAGACCTCGACCAGGGCACCCGAGATGCCGAACCTCGGCCCGATCGAGGATATCCCTCCCGAGCTCCTTCGACCTTACGAACGCAATGCGAGAACGCACGGCGACAAGCAGATTGCACTCATCGTTCAATCGATCGAGGCGTTTGGCTTCACCAACCCGATTGTCGCCGAGGAAGACGGCACGATCATCGCCGGCCACGGCCGTTGGGAGGCAGCTCTTAAACTCGGGATGCCAACCGTGCCGGTGCTGCGCTCGCGTGACCTGACCCCTGCGAAAGTGAAAGTCTAGCGGATTGCCGATAACAAGCTGGCCGAATTGTCGGGCTGGGACATGGACATGCTCAAGCTCGACCTGGGCGAGCTGAACTCGATCGATCTCGATTTTGACCTGCCCACGATCGGCTTCGACCACGCCGAAATCGACGTTATCCTCGAGGAGCCGGTGAAGTCGCAAGGCGACGGCCCAATCGATCCGCTCGATGGCAACATTCCCGAGCCGCCAGCTACTCCGGTCAGCCAGCTTGGCGACCTGTGGATCCTCGACAAGCACCGGCTGCTGGTGGGCTCATCGCTCGAGCCGGCAAGCTTCGTTCGGCTGATGGCCGGCGAAAAGGCTACGATGGTGTTCGAAGACGCACCCTACAACGTGAAGATTGATGGCCACGTCCGCGGTCTGGGTAAGACCAAGCATCGCGAGTTCGCGATGGCGGCCGGGGAGATGACCCAAGCAGAGTTCCAGGCTTTCCTGGCCACGAACCTCAGGGCGCTGCTCCCTCACCTGGTCGACGGAGCAGTCGTCGAGATGTGCATGGACTGGCGGCATGCGCTGGAACTGCAGCTGGCAATGGCTGAGGCCGGGCTCGAACAGATCAACCTGGCAGTCTGGATCAAGAGCAACGGCGGGATGGGAAGCCTGCTGCGCTCGCAGCACGAGCTGGTGTTCATCGGCAAACACGGCAAAGCCAGCCCGATCAACAATGTTCAGCTGGGCCGCTTCGAACGCTACCGTACCAACGTTTGGCGGTATCCCGGGGTCAATACCTTCGGACGCGGGCGGATGGAACAACTCTCGGCCCATCCAACGCCCAAGCCCGTGCCGCTGGTCGCCGACGCGATACGCGATGTCACGCACCGCGGACAGATCGTGCTCGACGGGTTCATGGGTTCAGGCACGACCTTGTTGGCGGCCGAACGAACCGAACGCATTGCTTACGGGATCGATCTCCACGCCAGCTATGTCGATGTAGCCATCTTACGCTGTCAGGCGATGACGGGCCAGGAAGCGCGCTTGGAGATCTCTGGCCAGACCTTTGCCGAGGTGAAGGCGGAACGCCAACAAGACCTTCCGATTGATGACGTGCTCCCGTTTTCTCATCCACTCATAAGTAGAGTCCTGGGGTGCCAGGATGCCCTGGCGGGTGGGGTTGCGCAACCTGCCTGGCAGCATCGGCGGGCGTCAGCCCGCCTATCTCGCTATGCGGCCGCACATGGTTGTAGTCGTCGCGCCAGCTGCGCAGCACCGACCGCGCATGGCTCAAAGATGCGAACAGCGTCTCGTTGAGGCACTCGTCGCGCAAGCGACCATTAAAGCTCCCAACGTAGCCGTTCTGCTGCGGCTTGCCGGGCGCGATGTAGTGCCACTCGATCCGCCGGTCCTGCGCCCAGCGCAGGATCGCAAGACTGGTCAGCTCCGTTCCGTTGTCGCTCACGAGATTGCGTCCAGCTCGCGCGCGACACGAGCGCCCGAGAGCGACGTATCGACCACCAGCGCGAGGTTCTCCCGCGTGAAGTCATCCACAACCGCAAGGATTCGGATCCGTCGGCTGCAGACCAGCGTGTCGCTGACGAAGTCCAGGCTCCAGCGCTGGTACCGGGATCCTCCCAGAACTTACAGAGGGTCGGGAATGAATTTCCGGCCCTTTTTTTCACGCGATTGTATCTGAAATAAAGCTTAGTTGAAACCGTACTAGCAGTTTCGGGAACGATAGCTCGATGAATTCAGTAGCGGAAATGAGGATCCGCGAGGAGTTACGGCAGAGCTGAGCTTTGACGGCTACTCTCCGGTTGCCTTACTCTTGAATTTCTTGATCGAAAGCTTGCCTGATCTTTCCCCGCTAACGATGCGCAGCAGCAGGGGCGCGAGAGCAACCGGTCATCGCTGCGATGGGTCAACAGTCGGCCCAAGCACAGCTTCTGGCATGTCAAATAGGCAGCTTTCCCGCGTTACGCAGGCTCCGGAATCGTCAAGTACACGTGCATCTCCGGGACGCATCCGCGCATGACGCCTCACAGAACCGCTCCGGCGCTGTGACATGTTTAGTAGTCTGCCCGAGCCACTAATGGCCACGTCCGGGCTATTGGTCAGGCAGTTTAAGCGGGTTTTATTCGATCCCACATCAGCCGGATATCGCGTTCCGGGTCCTGGACGACGCGGGTATTAGTGTCGAAGACCATTACGGACCTGCGCTTCGCTTCATACGGCGGCCAATTCGGAACAACCCCACAGTTAGGGTTCCCTGACTTGGTGAACGCTATGATCGCCTGACCTATTTTCCGCGACATCACCTGCGCCTGCGGCGTGTTCAAAGTCATCGCCGTAGTAGGATTGGACATGGACAAACTCAGGTCAGACCCGTGCACCGCACCCCAGTGACCCTCCCCGCCCGGTATGGGCCAATCCCAGCGATATACGTAGGCCCGGGCGCCGTCTTGGGCCGCTTTACGAAGGGCTTGCGTCGAGGCATTGCGCCTTGCCGCTATGTCCGTGGCTACGATTGCCTTGATTAAGTAAGGGCGCTTGTCGGGATAGCGGCGCTGATAAGTCTGCAGCACCTCCGCGCCGTGGCCCGGCGCCTGTTGTTCGACGTATTCCCGCAGAGAATCTGCCCCTTCCCGCTGGTCTGGCATGGCAAAGCTCCAATCCTCCAGGCACGTGCCGATAACCATCGGCACGTCGGCAGAAATGGCGGGCGCGTCGGGATCAAATGGCTGACGCGGCAGAACGACGCCATCGACCACCGGGCCTGGACGCACTTGGGCGGCAATGATCTGCTCGAAGGGGAGCGACCGCAATTTGGCGAGATCGCCTTTCGCAATGCCGAGCTTATCTAGCATTTGTTGGACAGCGCCCTGGGCAATGTCCGCTGTCGCGACCCTCAAAGTCGATCCTGACTGGACCACTGCACGATGGAACAGCCCGGCGGCTGAAGGCATGGCGAACAGCGTGGATACCTTGCCCCCACCACCCGATTGACCGGACAATGCAACGCGCTTGGGATCCCCGCCAAAATTCTCGATGTTGTTGCGCACCCACTCGAGTGCCTGCACGATATCCAACATCCCGACATTGCCGGACTTCGCCAAGTCGGGCCCGCCGAAAGCGGACAGGTCTGCATACCCAAGTGACCCCAGGCGGTGATTGACGTTAACAACGACTACGTCGCCGGCGCGCGCCATGTATTGGCCTTCAAGCGCGACCAGGTTGCCCGATCCGCTGGTAAATCCGCCGCCATGCAACATCACCATAACGGCCCGCTTCTTGGCATCGAGGGCCGGTGTCCAGACGTTTACATTGAGGCAGTCCTCACCCATTCCGCCGCGGAAATTGCTCCACCCGGTCATCAGTCCGTAGGGGTTTTTGTTGGCGTCAGGGGGCTGCGGCGAAACGTGGCCCCACTCGGTGGCAACGCGGACTCCGCTCCACCGCGCGACCGGGGTGGGCGGCATGAAGCGATTATTTCCGCCGGTATCCCCGCCGTAAGGAATCCCGCGGAAATGAATGACTCCGCCTGCGCGGAAGCCGCGCACGCGTCCGTTCGTCGTTTCGGCCAAGGTCGGCCCTGACTGAGCCAGGATGGCGCTTGGGACCGTAAGCCCAGCGCCGATTAGGCAACCGCCCACCAACACTTCACGGCGCGACGCGATCGGCTGCCGAAATTGCTTTTTCATGCACGGTTCCTAACGAAGGACTTGGCTGTAACGGTTCGCCGCGCCCGGCGTCGGATGGTCAGCCGAGATTTGACTGTTGGCTTCGTGCGGCCTCGCGAGGGCTTGAGAGAGCGTGATACCCGTTCCGACCACCAGCGTGCCAGCTGCGTGCGCGGAGCGAAGCGGGTCGGCGATCATCATGCTGAGGCCGTTCGCGCCGCCCTGCACGGCCAGCACTGTGCTCGTCTGGCGCGTCGCACCACTGCCAATGGTCACGGCCTGGCCGGCAATGAACCCGTGGCGGAACGTCTTGCTGGCGTTGGCATCTGCAATCGGGAACGTTGTCTCGCCCGCCGCGACTGCGGCCGCCGTTTTGGCGGCCCCGGGTGTGCCCACCGAAGCGATCGTCGCCGTTTCGGCGTCCGGTCCGCCCCCGACAATGATTGACTGCCCGCGCGCGAAGTTACTTACTTCCCGGACGTAAATTACCGTGTCAGCTGCCGATGCACCCGTTGGGAGAACAGAAGCTGCCTGGGTCAGGAAGTCATTGCAATTGCTGTCGGTGTCGCGCCCGTCGGGGAAGCGGCCTGCGCTGCTGTCGGTAGTAAGCGTGGCGCCTCGTCCGCCGAGGCCCCCCGCCGCAGGGGCGCGGCAGCCGACCTCTCCGGTGCCCGATACAGAGTGATAGCCCTCGGCCATGGCGGGCTCCACGATCAGTCCATAATTCAAACTATCGACAATGCGGCCCTTGCCATCGTGAAGAACCATGGTTCCTCCCGCCGGCGACAACGAAGGCCCGCCGAACCACCGATCAGGGGCGGGTCCCTGATAACCTGCAGTGCCCACGCCATCCAAGCGGACAACATCGTTAATGCCGTGGGCAACTGACAAAGGCCTGTCGAGTGAAATGCCGGTCCCCAACGGCACGACGGGGTCATTCGTCATGCGGTCGAATAAAGTCGCCGGCGTGAAACTGATTCCGGTCCCCCGATTGGAGAAGGGTAGGTTGCCCGAATGATTGAACTTAAGCGGTGCTTCAATAGTCACGCCCGTTCCTGGCTGGATGACGTGTTCCGAAGCGACGAAATCGCGGGTTACTGCAGCGGAGACGGTGACCAGATCGCCATTTATGGCCGAAATTTTCACGGTTTCGACACGTCCGGGATGGCCGATCTTCAGCGTTTGCCCCGCCCTTAGAGCGGCAACGCCACCCCCATTACGTACTGCCAGGTTATTAAAAATCAACGAGCCCGGCCGGACGCGGAAACTGGTGGCTCCTGATCGCACGTCCTCCACAAAGATTAGCAAATTTGCTACGGTGCCGACGCTCTTGACGGTGACCGTTTCGATGCCGTGCCCGACTGAATCGATATCAAGCCGGATCTTGTCGCCCACGCTGACGTCTGAGACGTTTGTCACAGAGATGTTTGTTGCGCCGGCCGGTGCGTCGGCCGCCAGGTAAGCGTACGCGCCTGGCTTGCCGATGTTGGTCACAGTGGCGACTTCGAACTGCTCGGCATCTTTGTAGGTGGCTGGGAAGGTGGTGCCGTATCCCAATGCGATCTTTTCGCCCACCGCGAAGCCCGCGATGCTTTCGACGGGTACATTGATCGAACCCCGCGGGACCGACAAGATCGATTGGCCTTCGGGCATTGGCTGCCATACTGTCGTTGCGTCCCTCGCAGCAGTTCCGACCCTGGTGATGCGGCGGATCTCGTTGCCGATACGGACCGCGGCCCCTGTCTTCAGCCCTTCAACACTGCGGACAAAAATCGTAACAGCGCCCGCCCGGGACGGTACCGCAAGTCCCGAATTTGCCAAGCCGAGGACGTAGAATTTGCCGGGCGCCAGCTTCGTACCTGCCGGGAAACGGATTTTGGATGTGATTGGCATCCAGATCGGATGCTGCGATAACGCCCAGTCCGACAGGTCCACAGCGGTTGAGCCGGCATTGAACAGTTCGATGAAACTGTTGCTGGCGCTGCTGGCATCACCGATCCGATACTCGTTGATCTTGATCGGAGGGACGTTCCGCAGCTTCTGGACAGCGGTCCAGCTCTGAGACTTGCCACCCTCCCATTCGGCCTTGGCAACCATATCGCCGTTGAACGCGGCTGCACCGGAAGTGACGCGAAATGTTGCGTCCGCCGTGGCGCCTGGCGTCAGGCTGGCGACATTAGCACCCCCTGCCGCCCGGGCCGTCCAGCCCGGAGGTAGCACCATACTCAGGCGCAACTTGGAAAGCGTTGCACCCGTCGTGTTGGTGAACCGGACCGCGGTTTCCTGTGTTTGCCCGGGAACGAAGGTTTGCAGTCTCGGGGGGGCGGCAATGAACGCAGCCGGCGCGACGGTCAGCATGGGTAGATCATAGCCGGCGGCCACGACGTTTGCTTGGACGCGCTGGTCCACTTCGTTGGACGGATACGTGTTGGCCGCAGTCATCGCGCCTTCGTAAAACGTGCCTTGGCTTACGATGCTATTGTCACCGCCGTTACCGAGCAAAATTGCACCCTGCTTGCGCATGGGATCGTAAGTGGCGTCGACGCGCGGTCCATCGTACATCACTTTGAGTGGGCCTGCCTGTGCGTCCCCGCCCATCGATGCCCAGTGACCCGGCCGGCCCTTTGCCATAGCAGTTACAAACCGCCAACTGATGGAGGGAAGATCGGCGCACAGCTTTGACGTGCTGCCTTTGTTGACGCAGCCGACAAGATTATTTTCCTGGTCCGTCATGATCCACGGGCCTGGCGGGCTTCCATGATACCACCCCGTCCCGTTGCCGTAATAGGTGGTTTCCATCGTGCCGAAACCGTCATCGCGGCTGTGCAGTTCTGCATTGCCGTAATCGAAACAGCAGCCCGAGTTATAATGCTGCCCGTTTATGACCCAATATTGTCCCTCGGCCTGGTCATCGACCGCCGTGCCCTTCGGGTCGTTCAGACGCATCCCGCTGCCCGGTACGATGTAGACGCCGTAGACCTTGTGTCCCGACAAC
>JBDSUJ010000098.1:0-12576 GCA_039927815.1 Croceibacterium sp.
TCGCTGTGCTCGCCGTTGGGGCCAGTGTGGTGGCCTTTGCCGACCTTATTGGCGACCTCCGGGCGTCCCCATTCGCTGCCCCCGCGAGGCGTCGGCGGTTAGTTGAGGGCGCGGCAATCGACCTGTCGCTGATCGTCTGCGGGGCGAGCGCCATCACCGGGAACTGGGCGCACAAGCTGTTCCCGCCGCTGGTCCTGATCGGCGCGCTGCGGGCGGTGAGCGCGGGACCATGGCCGCGCGGGTCAAGGTGGCTGGCTGACCGCTTGTTGCTGTCAGCGATGCTCGTGGTGGCGGCCCTATTGGGGCTGACCGAACCCGCGCTGATGACGCTCGCCCTCGTCGCGATAGGGCTGAACGCGGCCACGGCCGGGGCACGGCGCGGATAACGCGGGTTTAACCCTGTTGCGCTAGGACGGTGACGATGGACGAGAGTGCCATAACAGAGCCTACGCAGGACGCGGTTGAACGCGCGCTGCGGGAGGACCTCGTGCGGGCCGATCGGGCGATTGCGTCCGTGCGCCCGGTGCTGCGCCACGTCCTGGCCCATGACGACCCCGCGCTGTTCAACGACGAAGTCATCGCGCGGGTGCGCGGCATGATGCGCGACCTCGCGCGCCAACTGCTCCAAACGCAGGCGGCGAGTGGCGGCGAGCGGGATGTACCCGCGTTCGTCGGCGAGCGCTTTGACGCGCTGGTGATGAAACTGTCCGATGACACCGAGTTGCTGGCCCACGCGCACGCACTCGCGCTCGAAGCGCGGCTGCTCGACGCATTGCGGCTGCGCACGGGCGTGGAGCCGGTGCTGCCACCGCTTATTGTTGAACTCGCCGCGGGCACCGACGCAGACCTCGCCGAACTCGCCATGCATGCTCTCGCGGCGCAGGCCCGCTTTGTTCAGCAGCAACATCGCATGGCGCTGCCGCTGGCGGAACTTCCCGCTGAACTGTTCCACGCCGCCACGGCGGCGCAGGACGACGATGACGCCGCCCGGCTGTTGCGGCAGGACTATGCCGAAGGGCACGGGCGCCAGGCCCTGCTGACGCGGCTGGCGATCGCCATTGGGCACACGCCCGACCGGGCGCTGTCGGTTGAACACGCGGGCTTGTCGGTGTTGGCTTCCGCGCTGGCACTCGCGGCCGACCAGCCGCGCGACGCGATCATCGTCTCGCTTGCCATCCGCCATAGCAGCCGCCTCGCGCTGACGCTGCGTGCTGTCGGGCTTGCTCCGGCCGCGATCGACCGCCAGCTAGCCGCTCTCCAGGCAGTGCCTGAATTACCCGCAGCTGTCGGGCAAATCGCCACCGAGCGCGCGGCAGCGTTGCTGACCAGTGCCCTGCTTGAGCCGGCGACCTGACGCTGTGGCACGTGAAGCGTCCATCACCGCCCGCGCGCGAACGGACAGCCGCGATTGGCTGATCGAGGCTGACGAGCCCCTCGCCGGGCTGCAACTGCGTGCCGGCGGCCAGTTGCCAGGCGCCATCGCCAGCCCGGCGCTGCTTGAACTGGTGCGCAAGGCGCGCCTCTACGGGCTCAAACTCGCGCGCACCATGCGCGCCCAGGACGATACCGAACAGATCACCGCCTGGGTCGAGGTCACGCCCAGTGCCGCGGGCGAGGGATGCGCGATTGCGGTTGCCAACTGGCAAGCCACCGCGCTCGAGCCAGACGACGCCGGCCGGGCGGCACCCCGCCGCGCCCTTATCGTACGGCAGATTGCCGAGCTTTCGGCTCAGCTAGGCCCCGATCAGAAACTGCTTGCGGTCGAGGGCACGGCGCCCGATCTGGCCGAACTCGTCGGCCTGATGCGTGCCGGGCTCGGCCGGCCGTGGACCGATTTCGTTGGTACAGAAGGGCATTCACACCAGCAGCCGCTCCACTGGCGGCTTCTGGATGACGCCACGGTGACCGTTCCCGGCTCCGCGCGCGGGTGGCGTGCCCACCTCATCCCGCTCGGTGCGCCGGACCCGGCGAGCGCCGGTTTCGAGCTGCATCTGGTGGCGGATCATCCGCTGGCCGTCGCGACACTGCCTGCTGAGACACCCTTGGGCGGCGCCTTCAGTACCGCCATCGGGCGTGAGATCGCGCCCGTTCTACGCCAGCCGATCGCGCGCATCATCGCCAACGCCGAGACCATCCGCACCCAACTCGCGGGCCCGCTGGCGGACGAATACAGCAATTACGCCGCCGACATCGCCACCGCCGGCGAGCACTTGCTGGCCTTGCTCGACGACCTGGTTGCGCTCGAGGTGGTGGAGGACGAGCAATTCGCACCCGCGCCCGACCGGATCGACCTGGCCGATGTCGCGCGGCGCGCGGCGGGTATACTCGGAGTGCGGGCGCGCGAGCGCGGCATCGAGATCGAAGCACCCCAGCCAGACGCAAGCGCACCGGCTATCGGCGAGTTTCGCCGGGTGTTGCAAGTGCTGCTCAACCTGCTCGGCAACGCGATCCGCTATACGCCCGAAGGCTCGCCGGTGTCGTTGCGCGTCGAACGCGCGGGGGGCCGGGTGCGGTGCGTCGTGGCGGACCAAGGCCCGGGCCTGTCGGAGGCCGACCAGGCGCGAGTGTTCGAGAAGTTCGAGCGACTTGGCCGCAGCGGCGACGGCGGGTCCGGCCTCGGCCTGTACATCTCGCGCCGGCTGGCCCGCGCGATGGGCGGGGACCTCACGGTTGATAGCGCGCCGGGTGAGGGCGCGCGCTTCACGCTCGAACTGCCGGCCGACCTGGACGCTTAGCGCCGCCGGCGCGGCAGCCAGATTAACAGCAGCCCAATTGCCACCGTAATAGCGCCGTAAAGCGCCCATTGGCGATGCGCGAGCATGAAGCTTTCCGCCGGCCACATCACCAGCCCGAGGCCCTGCAGCGCCCACAACCCGCCGGCGAGCACCAGCGCGACACCGAGCACGGTCAGCACGGTGCGCATCAGCGTTTGTCCGCCGGAAGGTAATCACGCGGGGTCGGGCCGGTGTAAAGCTGGCGCGGTCGGCCAATCTTCTGGCCAGGATCGGAAATCATCTCGTTCCAGTGCGCGACCCACCCGACAGTGCGAGCAAGAGCGAACAGCGCGGTGAACATGGTGGTGGGGAAGCCGATCGCCGAGAGGATGATACCGGAGTAAAAGTCGACGTTGGGGAACAACTTCTTTTCAATGAAATAGGGGTCGTTGAGCGCCATTTCCTCAAGCTGCAGTGCGACCTCGAACACCGGGTCGGTGACGTTGAGCGACTTGAACACTTCGCGCACCGTCGTCTGCATCACCGTCGCGCGCGGATCGTAGTTCTTGTACACCCGGTGTCCGAAACCCATCAGACGGAACGGATCGTTCTTGTCCTTCGCGCGCTCGATATAGTGCGGGATGCGGTCGGGGGTGCCGATCTCGTGCAGCATATTGAGCGCGGCTTCGTTGGCGCCGCCGTGCGCCGGGCCCCACAAGCAGGCTATACCGGCCGCCATGCACGCAAACGGGTTGGCGCCCGACGATCCCGCGAGCCGCACGGTCGAGGTCGAGGCGTTCTGCTCGTGGTCGGCGTGGAGGATGAAGATCCGGTCGAGGGCGCGCTCGACGATCGGATTCACCTCGTACGGCTCGGCCGGAACGCCGAACGTCATGCGCAGAAAGTTGCCGGTGTAGCTGAGCGAATTGTCCGGGTACTGGAACGGCTGACCCACCGAATATTTGTAAGCCATCGCCGCGATCGTCGGCATCTTGGCGATCAGCCGGTGGCTGCTGATCTTGCGCGCGGTCGGGTCCGCGATGTCGGCGCTGTCGTGATAGAAGGCGCTGAGCGCACCGACCACGCCGCACATGATTGCCATCGGATGCGCATCCCGGCGGAACCCGCGGTAGAACGTCGACAGCTGCTCGTGCAGCATGGTGTGGCGCGTGATCGTCCAGCTGAAATCGGTCAGTTCCTCAGCGCTCGGCAACTCGCCGTTGAGCAGCAGGTAGGACACCTCCATGAACGACGACTGCTCGGCCAGCTGGCCGATGGGGTAGCCGCGATGGAGCAGCACGCCTTCATCACCGTCGATGAAGGTGATAGCGCTTTCGCAGCTCGCGGTGGAGGTGAATCCGGGATCGTAGGTGAACATCCCGCTTTCCCCGAACAGCTTGCGGATGTCGACCACGCTCGGCCCGGTCGTGCCGTCCAGTACCGGTAATTCGAACTTCCGATCCGCGACCGTCAGCTGGGCACTCTTGTCCGCCATAGCGTCTCCTCTTGGTTCTACCGTCCGTCAGCCGGCTAACACGGCCTGCGCGTCGATCCGCGCCAGACTTTCTTCCCGGCCGAGCAGGACCAGCACATCGAAAATACCCGGGGACGTCGTCTGCCCGGTCAGCGCCGCGCGGAGCGGCTGCGCGAGCTTGCCGAGACCCAGTCCAAGCTCCTCCGCGTAGGCTTTGAGACTGGCTTCGAGCGCGCCGCTTGTCCAGTCCTGTTCGAGCCGCAAACGCTCGGAAATCCGCGCCAGCAACGCCGTGCCGGCATCGTCGAGCAGCGCTTTCGCCGCCTCGGTCAAGTCCAGCGGGCGGCGGCTGAACAGGAACGCCGCGCCATCGGCCAGCTCGACCATGTCGCGGGCGCGCGTCTTTAGTACCGGCATGGCTTCGGTCAGGAGGGCCAGGTCCGCGTGCGGCCCGATCCGCGCGGCGGCCAACGCGGCCAACCGGGCGTCATCGGCGGCGCGGATATAATGGCCGTTCAAGCTGAGGAGCTTTTTGGTGTCGAACCGAGCCGGGCCCTTGCCGACGCCGGCGAAGTCGAACACCGCGATGGCCTGTTCGTGGGTGAATTCTTCCTGGTCGCCGTGCCCCCAGCCGAGCCGCAGCAGGTAGTTGAACAGCGCCTCGGGCAGGATCCCCAACTCGTCGCGATAGGCCTCGACCCCGGTCGCGCCATGGCGCTTCGACAGCTTGGCCCCGTCCGACCCGTGAATCAGTGGCACGTGCGCATAAATCGGTTCGGGCCAGCCCATGCCGCGCACGATCGCAAGTTGGCGGAACGCGTTGTTGAGATGGTCGTCGCCGCGGATGACGTGGGTGACGCCCATGTCGTGATCGTCGACCACCACCGCGAGCATGTAAGTCGGCGTCCCGTCGGAGCGCAGGAGGACGAAATCGTCTAGCTCGGCATTCTGGACCGCGACGCGGCTCTGGACCCGGTCTTCGATCACGGTTTCGCCATCACGCGGGGCCTTCAACCGCACGACGAACGGGCCGTCGCCCACAGTGTCCGCGTCGCGCCACGGGCTGTCGATGCGGAACGGGCGGCGCTCGGCCTGGGCGCGCTCACGCTGGGCGGCGAGCTCATCTGGGCTCAGCCAGCACTTGTAGGCATGGCCGGCGGCAAGCAGCGCGTGCGCCACTTCGGCATGGCGGGACCAGAATTGCGACTGATAGTATTCGTGCCCGTCCCAGTCGAGGCCGAGCCAGCGCATCCCGTCGAGGATCGCTTCGACCGCCGCGTCGCTTGAGCGGGCGCGATCGGTATCCTCTATCCGCAGCAGGAACCGTCCGCCGTTGCGGCGCGCGAAGAGCCAGTTGAACAACGCGGTGCGCGCGCCGCCGATGTGCAGGAACCCGGTTGGTGAGGGCGCAAAGCGAGTCACCACCGGGCGGACCGCCGCTGGGGTGTCGCTATCGCTTGCCATCGCTCAAGGGTTCCTTTCCAGTGCGATCCATGGCCACGCACGCGCCGCTAGCCATCCCGCCGGATGGCAATATCGCCGATGCTGCGTTGCAGCAGCCGCCTTGGCGAATGGGCGTGCGCTTGTCCAGCGCGGCCGACACAGCGGAGGCGTTCCTGGGGCAGGCCGGGCTCGACCGCGGTCCGTGGCTGGTCGTCGCACTGATGACCGGGATCGGGGCCTGGTTCGTGTTGCCGACCCCCGCGCAGTGGGTCCTGGCGATGGCGCTTGCGGTCATCGTTGCGCTGGCCGTCGTGGCCTTGTGGCGAGGGCGCGAGGATCGCGGGCGCTTGGTCACGGCGGTGCTCACGATGGCGCTGCTGGCTGCGGCAGGAGTCGGCCTGGCGTGGCTCCGCTCCGAACTCGTCGGAGTGCCGGCCATCGCTCGGCCGCTGTCAGCGCAATTCACCGGCCGGGTGCTCCAACGAGTCGAGCAGCCGGCCGAGGACCGCGTCAGGCTGGTGCTCGCGACGCGCGAGCCGGGGACCGGTCGAGCTATCAGGGTGCGGGTCAACGTGCCGTGGGCGCAAGCGGGGCCGCAGCTGGCGGAAGGCGCGCTGGTGCGGTCGCGGGCGCGGCTGATGCCGCCCGCGCCGCCGATGCTGCCGGGTGGCTACGATTTCGCGCGCGCGGCTTGGTTCCAGGGCCTGGCCGCGACGGGCAGCACGCAAGGCGCCAACACGGTACTTGAACCGGGCGGCCGCAATCCCGCGCTCGCAGGCTTGCAACGCCGCCTGTCGGCGCATGTCCGCGCGCAGCTGGCCGGCTCCTCGGGGACGATCGCGGCGGCGTTCGCGAGCGGTGATCGGGGCGCGATTGCCCCAGCGGACGAAGACGCGATGCGCGATGCCGGCCTTACCCACCTGCTGTCGATCAGCGGGGTGCACGTCAGCGCGCTGATTGCGGCGGTTTATTTTGTCGCGCTACGGTTGCTGGCGCTGTGGCCGTGGCTGGCGCTGCGGGTGCGCGTTCCCCCTCCTGGCAGCGGGAGTCGGCGCTGCGGCCGGCGTCGGTTACACTTTGCTGACCGGGGCGGAAGTGCCCACGGTGCGAAGCTGCGTCGGTGCCCTGTTGGTGCTGGGCGCGCTCGCACTGGGGCGCGAACCGTTGAGCCTACGGATGGTCGCGGTGGCGGCGGCGGTGGTGCTGCTGCTGTGGCCCGAGGCGCTCGTCGGTCCCAGCTTCCAGATGAGCTTCGCGGCGGTCGTGGCGATTGTCACGCTGCACGAATGCGCACCGGCCCGCAGCTTCCTTCGCCCGCGCGAGGAAGGCTGGGCGATGTGGACCATTCGGCGGACCACGATGTTGCTGATTGCCGGCATCGTGATCGAACTCGCGCTGATGCCGATCGTGCTGTTTCATTTCCACCGCGCCGGGTTCTATGGCGCGCTCGCCAATGTGGTCGCGATCCCGCTGGTGTCGGTCGTGACGATGCCGGCGATCGCCCTGGCGCTGGTGCTCGATGTCGTCGGAGTGGGGGCTCCGGCGTGGTGGGTAGCCGGACGTTCGCTCGATCTGCTGCTCGCGATCGCGCACTGGACGGCGAGCCAGCCGGGCGCCGTCAAGTTGATGCCGCAGATGAGCGGACCGACGTTCGCGTTGTTTATCGCCGGATCGATATGGCTGGCGTTGTGGCGCGGGCGGGTGCGGCTGGCCGGATTGATCCCGGTAGCCATCGCGGCCGTGCTCCTGCTCGCCACGCCGGTGCCGGATCTGCTGATCTCGGGCGACGGGCGCCAGGTCGGGATAACCGGCGAGGATCGGCTGCTGATGCTGCGCGACACCAAGAGCGATTTCACCCGCGAAAACCTGATGCAGCTGGCCGGCGCCGAGGGCGAGCCGCTGGCACTGGCGGAGTGGCCCGGCGCGAACTGCAGCCGCGATTTCTGCGTGCTGGCGGTTCGCCGCGGGCGACGCGAATGGCAGGTGCTGATGAGCCGCAGCGGCGGCAATGTCGAAGAGCGCGCGCTGGCCGCGGCGTGCGAGCGGGCCGACATCGTCGTTGCCGACCGCTGGCTACCGCGCAGTTGCCAACCGCGCTGGTTCACCGCCGACAGCCGCACGCTGGCCGAGACCGGCGGACTAGCGGTTTTGCTGGAGCGCCACCAAGTCATCGCCGTCGCCGACAGCCAAGGCGAGCAGGGCTGGTGGCGGCCGCGCGCCCCGGCGCCGCGCCCGTCTTACCGGCGTTAGTGGTAGCGGCGCAGCAGGCCCGCGAGCTTGCCCTGAACCTCGACTTCGTCGGGCAGGAAATACTGCGGGTCATACGCCGCGTTGGCAGGATCGAGCCGTACCCGGCCGTTTTCGCGATGCAGGTACTTGAGCGTAGCTTCTTCGCCGCGCACCAGGGCCACCACGATCTCGCCGTCGCGCGCGGAATTTGTACGGCGCACCAGCGCGTAGTCGCCATCGAGGATGCCGGCCTCGACCATCGAATCGCCTGATACTTCGAGCGCGTAATGCTCGCCCGCGCCAAGCAACGCGGCCGGGACCGGCAGCATCCGGTCACTCTCGAGCGCTTCGATCGGCATGCCGGCGGCGATCCGCCCGTGCAGCGGAATCTGGATCACATCGTTGGCCGGGGCCAGCGCGGGCGCCGCGCGCGGGGCGATCGGCATGCGCACGACGTTGTCGGGCAACGACGGCACCTTGCGGTCGGCGATGACATTCTCCGGCTCGCGCATCACTTCGAGCGCGCGTGCCCGATTGGGCAGGCGGCGGATAAAGCCGCGTTCCTCAAGCGCCGAGATCAGCCGGTGGACCCCCGATTTACTCTTCAGCTCAAGGGCTTCCTTCATTTCCTCGAACGAGGGGGAAATGCCAGTTTCTTCCAGTTTTTGCTGGATGAAGCGAAGGAGTTCGTGCTGTTTGGCGGTCAACATGGAGAGTCTCTCCGTCCTGAAAATGCGTAACTGTTCCAATTCGGGAACGAACGAGGAACAATTAAGCAACTTCAGTTAACCCGTCAAGCGATACCGCCATTTTCGAGGCGATGGACGGTCACCGGGGTCCCGGCGGGCGCCATGGGAGCGTCGGCGGGCCATTCGATCAGCGCGTTGGCCGCCGCGAGCGAGCGCAAAGCGCTCGAATCACGCTCTTCAAGCGGCGTCACCCGGTCGCCCTCGATCCGGGCGCGCAGAAATTCGAGCCGTCCGCCGCTACCCGCCTGTAAGTCGCGCGTCGTCCGGGCCGTCACAGGTGCCGGAAGGTATTCGGTCGCGCCCGCCAGTTTGCGCAGCACGGGCAACAGAAACATCGTGGCGGTAACATAGCTCGATACTGGATTGCCGGGCAGGCCCAGCACCAGTGTCGCTCCCTTGCGTGCGATCACCAGCGGTTTGCCGGGCTTCATCGCCACCCGCCAGAAGTCGATCGTGGCCCCCCAGGCCTCGAGCGCGGGGCGCAGCACGTCATGATCGCCAACCGAGGCGCCGCCGCTGGTGACTATCACATCGCAGTCGGCGAAGCGCGCGAATGTTGCCGCCAGCGCCCCAACCTCGTCGCGCACCGGCCCCGCCATCGTCACCTGTTCCACGTACCCCCGCGCGAGCGCGGCCACCATGGCCCCATTGCTCATAGGAATCTGGTCTTCCGCGCACCGCTCGGGATCGGGCGATAACTCGTCACCGGTATCGATCGCGACGAGCCGCGGCAATCGGTGCACGGCGAGGCTCGCCTGGCCCGCCGAAAGTGCGAGCGCGACGTGCGCGGCACCGATGCGGGTTCCCTTCGCGAGCACGCCGTCGCCGATGCGAAAGTCGAACCCGGCGCGCCGAATGTGCCGCGCGGACGGCTCGCCTTCGCCGTTGAGGGCGAGGGTGTCCCCGGTGCGACGCGCGTTTTCCTGCATCAGGACAGCATCGGCGCCACGCGGCATCAGGGCGCCGGTGGAGATGCGGATCGCTTCGCCTGCGCCCACGTCGCCGGTAAACGGATGCCCGGCGGCGGTTTCGCCAATCACGCGCCATGGCCCGGGTGTACCGGCCTGCATCGCGTAACCATCCATGGCCGACAGATCGGCCGCGGGCTGGGTGCGCCGCGCGATCACCGGCGCCGCCAGGTAGCGGCCGTGCGCGTCCAGCACGGTGCGCTGCTCAGGCGCGAGGGGCGCCACGCCGGCCAGCAATCGCCGCTGCGCTTCAGCCAGCGGCAACGGCGGCGTCATTCCGGCGCGCGCCAGTCGCCGCTTTTGCCGCCGGTCTTCTCGAGCAGGCGGACTCCGTCGATGACCATCGCCTTGTCGACCGCCTTGGCCATGTCGTAGATCGTCAGCAGGGCGAGGTTGACGGCGGTGAGCGCCTCCATCTCGACCCCGGTGCGCCCGGTCAGCGAAGCGCGCGCGGTGGCGCGCACGCCATCGAATTCGAATTCGAAATCGACCGCGACCGCGTCGAGCGCCAGCGGATGGCACAGCGGGATCAGCTCGCCGGTCTTCTTGGCGGCCATGATCCCGGCGATCCGGGCCGCGGCCAGGACGTCGCCCTTGGGGCCGCTGCCGTCGCGCACGGCAGCGAGCGCCGCTGGCGACATCCGGATACAGCCGGTGGCCCGTGCGGAGCGCGCGGTGGCCGTCTTGCCGCCAACGTCGACCATGCGGGCCGCGCCGTGGTCGTCGAGATGGGTGAGCTTGCTCATGGCGCGGTCCTAGCAGGCCTGCCCCGCTTGCGGAATATCGCCGCGCGCCCGGTGAGGTTACCCACCCAGCAGATCTCGCGTCGCGCGTGCGATATCATCCTGGCGCATCAGGCTTTCGCCAACCAGAAAGCAGCGCACGCCACTTTTGCTCAAGCGGGCCAGATCGGCATGATCGGCGATCCCGCTTTCGGCCACCAGCAAAGTGCCGGGCGAGGCCAGCAGTGCGAGGCGTTCGGTCGTCGCGAGGTCGGTGCGAAAGGTCCGCAGGTCGCGGTTGTTGACCCCGATCAGACGCGAGCGAAGGCGGGCGGCGCGCTCCATCTCGCTTTCGTCGTGGACTTCCACCAGCACATCCATGCCGCGCTCAAGCGCCGCCGCCTCAATCTCGCCCATCTCGCTGTCGTCCAGTGCCGCCACGATGATCAGGATCGCATCGGCGCCGATCGCGCGCGCTTCGGCGACTTGCCAGGGGTCGATCATGAAATCCTTGCGCAGCACCGGCAGGGCGCACGCCGCGCGGGCGTCCATCAGGTAATCCTCGTGCCCCTGGAAATAGCCGGCGTCAGTCAGGACCGAAAGGCACGCCGCCCCGCCTTGCTGGTACGCCAAGGCATGCTCGGCCGGGCGAAAATCAGCGCGGATCAATCCCTTGGAAGGGGAAGCTTTCTTGATTTCCGCGATCAAGCCAAACCCGGAGGCCGCTTTCGCTTCGAGCGCGGCGCGAAACCCGCGCGGCGGTGTGGCGTCACGCGCGGCGCGGTCGAGGTCCGCGATCGTGGCGAGCCCCTTGCGGTCTGCCACTTCGATACGCTTGGCGGCGCAGATTTCGGCGAGCTTGTCGGTCATCGCGACGTATGGGCGATCCAGCAATCGAGCAGCGTGTTGGCGAGGCCCCTGTCGATGGCCTCGGCAGCTTCCTCGGCGCCGTCAGCCCAGCTCTCGACCACTTCCGCGATCAGCAGCGCGCCCGCCGCGTTGAATACCACGGCATCGCGGTACGCGCCGGTCTCACCCTTGAGCATGGCGCGCAGCCGGGCGGCGTTGTGCGCCGGGTCACCGCCGCGGATCGCCTCGACCGGAGCGTGCGGCAGGCCGGCGTCCGCAGCGTCCACGCGTTTCATCCGGACCTCTCTGCCGCTTACTTGTGCCAATTCGTTGCCGCCCGCGAGGCTCAATTCGTCGAGCCCTTCGTCGCCCGAGACTACGAACGAACGCTCGGTCCCTAGTCGGGCGAGCGCTTCGGCATAGATCGACACGTAATCCGGGCGGGCGATGCCGACCAGCTGGCGCCGGACTCCGGCGGGATTGGCGAGCGGGCCCATCAGGTTGAAGATCGTGCGCCGCCCGATCGCCTTGCGGATCGGCTGGATGCGGCCCATCGCCGGGTGGTGCTTCCCCGCGAACAGGAAGCAGATGCCGAGATCGCCGAGCGTCTCCTCGGCGGTTTCGGCCAGGCGATCGAGGTCGAGCCCGAGCGCTTCGAGCGTGTCCGCCGCTCCCGCCTTGGAACTGGCCGCGCGGTTGCCATGCTTGGCCACCGGAACGCCGCAGGCCGCGACCACCAGCGCCACCGCCGTCGAGACATTGAGCGTGTGATGACCGTCTCCGCCGGTCCCACACACGTCGATGGCATTGGCGGGCGCGCCGATCGGGATCAGCCGGGCGCGCATCGCGCGCGCCGCGCCGGCGATCTCGGCCGCGGTTTCGCCCCGGTCGGACAGCGCGACGAGGAACGCGGCGATCTCATCCTCCGACGGCAGGCCGTCAAGCATCGCGCCGAAAGCGGCTTCGGCCTCACTCTCGTCGAGCGGGTGGGCGACCGGCGGCAGCACTGTCACGCGCCGGCGTTCTCGCGCGCTTTAACTTCGATGCCGCAGATCCGCAGGAAATTGGCAAGCAAGTCATGGCCATGCTCGGTGGCGATGCTCTCGGGATGAAACTGCACGCCATGGATCGGCAGCGTTGCGTGGCGGAACCCCATCACGCTGGTCCCGTCGAGGCCGGGCGTCTCGCTCGTCGCATTGACCACCAATTCGCCGGGAATGTCCTCGACGATCAACGAGTGGTAACGCGTGGCGGTGAACGGGCTGGGCAGGCCCTGGAACAGTCCGGTCCCATCATGCTCGACCGGGCTGGTCTTGCCGTGCATCAGCCCGCCGCGCACCACCCGCCCGCCGAAATGCTGGCCGATCGCTTGATGGCCAAGGCATACGCCGAGCAAGGGTTTGGCGGCATCGGCGCAGGCCCCAACCA
>JBDSUJ010000099.1:0-12675 GCA_039927815.1 Croceibacterium sp.
GTCGCGCAAAACTTCGGGGTCGGGACGGCGCTTGGAGCGTCCGGTGCCGCGATGGTCGCGCTGCCGCTGCTCGGTTTGAAGTTTCCCATGCCTGCACCCCGAATACCCTCAACTTGAGGCGCATGTAGAGCCGGCGGGAGGTGGCCTTTTGCCTCGCTCCAATGGCTCGGCAGAACAATAGCAGCCCAAGCGGGCGGACACGTGCCCGCCCGCTCCGGGTCTCAGAATTTCTTCTTCACGGTAACGGCCCACTCTCGCGGCCGCGCCGGTTGCGCGTTCGCGCCGGCCGGTCCCGAAATCTCGGTGGTCGTAAGATAGTAGTATTTGTCGAACAGGTTGGTCACTTCGAGGGCCGCTTCGATATCCTCGTGGGCGTTTCGCCAAGTCAGGCGGGCATTGGCGATCGTGTACGGGGCGATACGCGTCCGGTTCATGTTGATGGCAGTGCCCCAGATCGTGGACTGGTAGCTCACATCTAACCGCGGCGTGAACGAACCAGCGGTTCCAGCGTCAACTTCGTACTGAGCCCCCACGCTCCACTTCCACTTGGGCGTATAAGGGGGAACCATGCCGAACTGGACACCGCGCGGATTGGTGGGCCCGCCAGCTGCCGGTTGAATCGTGAGGTACTTGAAGTCGGTATAGCTCGCCGCCGCGTCCACCAGCAGGCCGGCGACGAGGCGTATGGATGTCTCGGCTTCGAAGCCGCGGATGCTCGCGGTACCCACGTTGGCGGGAAGCCCGCACGGGAAGGTGGCGGTGGCCGGAATGCCCGGCGGGTTGAATTGCGGACAGGTGTTGAGGATCAACTGGATGTCGTTGTACCGTGAGGAATACGCGGCGAGGTTCAGCCGCACCTTGCGATTAAACAGCTCGGACTTGAGACCAGCCTCCCAGGTCGCCAGGGTTTCGGGGCCGAATGGCTGCACTTGCGTATAAGCGAACGGACGCGGGTTGACGCCGCCGCCTTTGAAACCGGTCGAATATTGAAGGTAGGTGTTGATCTGGTCGGTCAGCCGATACGCGAGGTTGGCACGATAGTCCCACCGGTTGCCGCGGTAAGTGCCGGTGCGTCCGTCCAGCAAGCCGTTCTGACCCGCGAGCAGGTTGCCGTTCCGGTCGCGGCGCCGATAGCTGTAATCCTTGCCTTCGGTCGTGTACCGAATGCCGCCCGTCGCGGTGAGCCGATCGGTGACGTCGAACGCCGCGTGCGCAAACGCGGCGCGCGTGAAGCTTGGCACCGGGTCGCCGGAAACGAATACCAGGGGCGCGCCGGGGGTGTAGCGCAAGTCCTGCCGGGCCGTGTAGAAGATGTCCTGGTTCATGATGAAACCGCCCAGGGTGTAATGGAGACGGTCGGCCACATCGCCATTGAGACGAAGTTCGTTGCTCCATGAATTGAACTGAAGGCGATTCGGCCCCCCCAGGCCGTGCGATAGCGGCGAGAGATCGTCTTCGTTCGAAAAAATTGAATCGTACCAGCGATAGGCGGTGATCCCGACGAGCTGAAGCGAATCGGCAATGTTCCACTCGACCTGGCCCGAGACGCCCCAACCCTTGAAGTTCACCTGGCCATCGATGACCGAGCGTTGCAGCGCACCGTCTGCCGGGGATTCGTAAGTCGCGAAGTTGCAGAACGGTCCGCAAAAGAAGCGGGAGTCAAATGCGATGGGAGTGGGAAAGGGATTGATGTCGCCAGTGCCGGTATAATTGGCATCGGTCAGGATCGCGCCGGCGATCTCGTGCTTCTCGCGGGTAAAATCGGCGATGACGTTAAATTCGAGATCGGAGCTGGGCTGATAGCGCAGCTGTCCTCGCACGGCGCGAAAGCCGACTTCGCCTTGCCTCGAAAGCAGGCAGTTGGGCGCATCCCGCAGCGCTGGAATGCCCTGGCCGGGGTGGACGCAGCCGTAATCGAGCCGGTCGACATAACCGTCCTGATTGCGGCTCACACCCGCGAGACGCAGGGCAAGGGTGTCCGCCAGGCCGATGTCGATCGCCCCGCGCAAATCGACGCGATTGCGGCTGCCGTACGTGATCGAGCCGAAACCCGAACCGTCACCTTTGGGCCGCTTCGAATACAGCTTGATCGAGCCGCCGATCGAGTTTTTGCCCGAGAGCGTGCCCTGTGGACCGCGTGAAATCTCGACGCGGTCGACATCGAGCAGGTCGAGGATGGAGCCCGTCAGGGTGGAATAATAAACGTCGTCTACATAAAGGCCGACACCCGGCTCGAGCGCGGGATGAAAGTCGAACTGACCAACGCCGCGAATATTCGCCGCGAGCGACGGCCCGAAGAACGCCGAGTTCGGCTTGAGGGTAACGGACGGTGCCTGCGCGGCGACTTCGGCGATCGTATTCTGGCTACGCGCTTCCATCATCGCGCCGGACACGGCGGTGATCGCAAGCGGGGTCTGCTGCAGGTTCTGCTCGCGAAACTGCGCTGTCACCACGATTTCCTCGACCTTGTCGGAGGATGCCGCGACCTCGGGCGAGGCGGGCGCCTGACCCTCGGTCTGGGTACTAGCCGGCGTGCTCTGGGGCTGCGCCTGTGCTTCCGCGGGAGCGGCGCCCGCGAGCGCGGCCGTCGCCAGCGCGAACGCGCTCGCCATCGTCAGAAGGTTGGCCGATGATCTCATTTTCCCTCTCCTTAAATTTATACGGTTTGCCGGTCGGCCCGCTCAGGCCTCTGGCGCAATGTGGAAGATGCGTTCGGCATTCTCGTGGCACAGCTTGCGCCGCTCTTCCTCGGTGCAGTCGAATCCCTCGATGAACCGCACCGCCGGCTCGGTCGGCTGGTACGGATAGTCGATGGCCCACATCACGCTGTCGATGCCGAGCTTGTCGATCGAGTAGCGTAGCGCCAGGGGGTCCTCGACGCCGCTGGTGGTGATGTAGAAGTTGTCCTGGAAATACTCGGCCATGGAGCGCTTGGTCTTCTTCGCGCGCCCCGCCGTCTGAGCGCGCGTGTTCATGAAATTCACCCGCCACAGCCAGAACGGCACCGCTTCGCCCATATGGCCGATGCACACTTTCAGGTTGGGGAAGGCATCGAACACGCCGCCCGCCATCATGCGCACCGCATGCGTGCCCACTTCCATCCCGTAGCCCCACATGGCGCTGTCCATGCCATAGTCCTGCAGCGGCCCCTTGAACCCATAGGAAGCGGCGCGCGGGTGGATGTAGAGACAGCGGTCGAGCGCCTCGGCAGCCTCCAGGATCGGCCAGAACTTCGGGTCGTCGAGATATTCGTCGTAAGTGTGGCTGTTGATCATGAACCCGTTGAGGCCGAGCTCGGTGATCGCGCGCTCCATCTCTTTGGCGGCGCGCTTCGGGCTGTGCGGGGCAAAGCTGGCGAGGCCGGCAAAGCGCGTCGGGTACTTGCGGATGAGTTCGGCCAGGCGGTCATTGGCGAGCACGGCCAGTTCGTGCGCGGTATCGGCATCGAACATCTGCACTCCGGGCGCGGTAAGAGCGAGCAAGTGCATGTCCACGCCGTGCTCGTCCATCTGCTGGAGCCGGGTCTCCTCGGCATCGAGCAGGCCGCCCAGGAACGGGAACGCGTCATACCCCGGCTCCCCCGGCGCGACATTGTAGATGCCGCCCACCAGCAGCTTGTCGAGGCTCTGCGAAGGCCCTTGTGCCACCTTCTTCAGCTCGGCGGCGACCTCGGGAATTGTCCACGCTTCCTCGGTGGCGATGAGTCTGACCGACATGCGGTTGATCCTTCCTAGTAAGTTTTGAAAGAGTGGCGCGAGAGCCACAGCGCCAGCAGGGCAGCCACGGCCATCGGCAAAACGGGAATCAGGAAAAACTGGTTGGGTGCCAGCACGCCGGCGCTAGCCGCCGCCGCACCCACAAGCGGTCCAATGATCGACCCTACCCGCCCGACGCCCAGGGCCCAGCCCAGGCCAGCGCTGCGCATCGCTTCTGGATAGCTGCTCCCCGCGGCCCCGTTGATGGCATTCTGGGTGCCGGTGACCGTGAACCCGGCAGCGACGATGAGGGCGGCCAGGCCCAGCGTGGGCCAGGCGACAGCGCCATTGAGGCCGAGGACGACCGCGGCGCCAAGCGCAAACAGGCCAGCCGTCTTCCACCGGTTCCACGCCAGCAGGAAGCTCGCGGCGATCCCGCCCAGCGTACCACCGGTGTGGTAGGCGGTGGTCAGCCAGGCAGACTGTTCCATGGTGAAGTCCGCCGCCCGGGTGACTAGCGGAATCCACGCGTTGAGCAGGTACCCGCTCATCAGGCACAGCCCGAATATGCCCCAGATCGCCAGGGTCTGTGTGCGCAGCGGCGGCGCGAGCAGTGCGCCGACACCCGTGCGCCCGCTAACGGCGTCGGTGTCGCTCGGTTGGGGCAAACCCGGGGGCAGCGTGAAACGTACGACGGCGGCGATGACGAGCGGCAATATGCCGCCGACGACAAACATGACCTGCCAGCCATGCGTCGGCATCAACCGCGCCGCGACTATGCCGGCCACCACGCCCCCGAAAGTGATGCCGATCCCAACCAGCCCGGTCGCCGTCGCGCGGTACCGAGCGCCGGCAATTTGGCCGGCCAGCGCCAGCGCATTGGGCAACATGCCCCCGAGCCCAATGCCCACCAGAAAACGAGCCACCGTGAGCTGCCAGATGGTTTGCGCAAAGACGGTAACGAGCGAGATCACGCCATAGGCAAGGCAGGAGCCGACAATGACCCGGCGGCGCCCGAACCGGTCGCCCAGGGGGCCGATCAGGATCGCACCGACGAGTACCCCGGCGAGCGAGGCGCTGAGCACGGGACCCAATTGCGCCGGCGTGACCTTGAACGCGACGACGAGGGCCGGGCCGGCGAGGTTAGCCGCCTGGAGGTCAAACCCCTCCACGATCAGGGCCAGCACGATGATGGCGATGCCCACGATCATCGATGTGCGCTGCATTCCCCACCCCCCTTTTCGCCGTCTGCCGCGGCCGAAGAAGCATATTGAACAGCGGTTCATTATTTTGTCAACGGGTTCCGTCGCGGTTGACGCGACCCGCTGCGTTTGACCATATTTGTTTTGAAAAGGGGCATTATGGCGTCAGCGACTAACCACCGGCGGGGCCGTCCCAGCATCCGCGACGAAGCCGCGGAACGGATGATCGCGGTCGGGCGTGAACGACTCGGCCATCGCGATATTGATCAGCTGTCGGTAAAGGAGATCGCGGAAGCGTCGGGCTCCTCGATCGGAAGTTTCTACAACTGCTTTGGTGACAAGGACCAATACTTTGTCTGCCTGATCGACGACATGGTCCTGCGCCGCCGGGAGGCTTCCCAAGGCAACTTTTCCGAACCCTTTGAAAGCTTGCCCCGGGCGCTCGCGACCGGCGCCATCGCGAACTTCCGCGAGCACCAGGGCATGATCCGCAGCGCCCTGCGCAAGCATCTGCTGGGTGTCCCTGTGTGGGAGCCGATCACCGTGATGAGCAGCAGCTTCGTCGACGAATATTGCCGCCGATGCAGCCTGCACATCGGTCGCCCGCTGACCACGAGCGAAGGGCGCCGCGTGGCGTTTGCCTTTGTGTGGCTCTACGGAATGCTTATGCAGCAGGTCATGCGCATCAACAATATCCACGGCTACGATCTGTTCGGCCAGGATTTCATCGAAGACACCGTTCGCAGCTTCGTCAGCCTGCTAAGCGACGCGATTGTCGCTCCGGAACGTGACGTCGGACAAGCAACCACAAGGATGGGCGGATGAGTGGTATCGGCTTGGGCCAAGCCTTGCCCGGTGGGTGCCTGTGCGGTGCGATCCGCTACCAACTGCGCGGCCCGACGCTGTTTGTCTCGCAATGCTGTTGCAAGGATTGCCAGAAAGCAACGGGGACCGGCCACACCACAATCATCGGCATACACCGCAGTCAGCTGGAGCTTGAGGGCACGCCCGCGACTTACACGAACGTCGGCGCGACCGGCGGCAGCGTCACGCGGCACTTCTGCGGGAATTGCGGTGGCCGACTCTACACGTCGGGGGATCTTCCCGGCGAGGTTATCATGATCCAGGCCGGCTCGCTGGATGACCCGAACGCCATTTACCCCGAAAGCGTCATCTACCTCAAAGACGCGACAACCTGGGACCGGTTCGATCCCGAGCTGCCGACATTCCCGGGAATGCAGCGGCGGCAGTTGCCCTGACCAGCGGCGTGCGTCTGCGCGCTCACCGTCCTCCAGAAGCCGATCGGTGCTCCAAGTGCGACCGGAGCAATGGAGCTCCGTTGCCTGTTCAATGGACGGTCCTTTGCGAAGCAGATCGCGCACAACCTTGACAAACGCCGGCCGTCTAGAATGAAGGCGTGATGGCTCCTCGATCCGCGCAACCGTCATCAACGGCGGAACCTAACGAAGCCGCGACGAGCGTGAGCGAGTTGGTCACCTGGCTGCGCGAGCGGATCCGGATCGGTCGCTATATGCCAGGGCAACGCTTGATCGAGCCGGACCTGATGCGTGAGACCGGCAATTCGCGCGGGCGGGTCAGGGAAGCGCTGCAGCGACTTCAGACCGAAGGGCTGGTGGTGATCGAGGAATTCCGCGGCGCCTCGGTGCGAACCTTCACGCCCGACGATATGCGGCAGATCTATCGCGCCCGGATGGCTCTGGAAGGTTTGGCAGCGCATGACTGCGCGGCGTTTGGGTCCGACGACGCGAAAACCATGATCCGCGACCTGCAGGAGCAAATGAACGGCTGTGAACATACAGGTGAACACCGCCGGTTCGCCCAGCTCAACGATGCGTGGCACGATGCCATCATAGCCGCTGCCGATAACGAATATCTGCGAAACTTCATCGTCCGGCTGAGGGTGCCGCTGTACCGCCTGCTGTTCAGTGCTTTTTACGAGCCCGAGCGAATTGATGACGCCAATGCCGGGCATCGCCAGATTACCGATGCGATTGTGATCGGGGATGCTGAAACTGCCGAGCGGTTGATGCGCGCGCACGTCGCCGAAGCCATGGCGGTGGCCATTCGGCTTGAGGAAGAGATGGCGTCTAGCTGACGGCCAGCGGAACGTAGATCGGCCCGACTTCGGGCATTCCGCTCATCCTGACTTCGCCCGCCAATGTCAGCGATCGCGTGGCAGCCAGGAGTTCGCGGATGGCGATCTGCAGCTCGACCCGGGCAAGTGCGGTGCCGGCGCAGCGGTGGGGACCGCGGCCAAACGCAAGATGATCGGCTATGTTCGGGCGATCGAGGCGGAACCGGTCCGGATCGTCGAACACCGCTTCGTCGCGGTTGGCCGAGGTGTAGGCTAGCGCCAGCAGCTCACCCGGAGCGATGTAGCGTCCATTGAAGGTCGCGCCGTTCACGGTGGTCCTCGCGAACCCCCGATAAGGGGTATAGAGGCGCAGGAATTCTTCCGTCGCCGCCGGAATGAGGTCCGGTTCGCTGCGCAGCCGATCCTGCAACTGAGGATCCTTCGCGAGGTGCACAGCGACGCTGCCGACAAAGATCGGTGGCGCCACCAGGCCGACCACCAGCACCTGGCGCACGCATCCCACCAGCAGTTCCGGCGGCAGGGGCGCCCCATCTGCATCGACGGCCTCGAGCAGCGAACTGACCGGATCGCGCTCCGGATCGAGCGGTGCATCGCGGCGGGCTGAGACAAGGTCACTCGCCAGCTGGTACAGGATGGTGCTCGACTGGCCGACTGCCGCGACGTCAAAATCTTCCCATGCTTTGACGAAAGCCTGCGCGGTCTTCCACAGCAGCTGCGCTTTCGTCTGATCGAGTGACAGCCAGTCGGCGAAGACCAGCGCCGGCAACGGGCTGGAATAGCATTCAACCAGGTCGCCCCCGCCCTTTGCAACGTAGTCGCGCAGAAGGGCCCGGGCGTGCTGTTCGATGGCGGGCCGGATGGCTTCGACGCGGCGCATTCCGAGCGCGCGGTCGATCGCCTTGCGGTACGGGGTATGTTCGGGCGGATCGAGATGAAGCGGTGGCCGCCGGCCCGTTGCCGAAGCGCCGGGGACGACGTTGCGAATGCGCGTGGTAAATTCGATCGGATCGTCGAGGACACGCCGGATATCGGCATAGCGGGTCAGCATCCAGAATCCGCCAAATGCGTCGCTGTGCGCCACTGGACAGTTACGGCGCAGCTCGGCGAACACCGTGTGCGCATCGCCGAACTGTTCGGGCGCGAGGGGATCATAATCCTGTGCCATCAAGCGTGCCTCAATTCGTATACGATGTCGTTGACGATTGTCCGGGCGCTTGGCAAGCTTGGTGCGAGGGGCCCGATCATGACCGACGTCGAGCAATCTGCCTATCGCAAGATCATGACGCGCGTCTCTGCGGTCCTGGCGCTGCTGATCGTGGTCAGCTCGCTCGATCGCGTGAATATAAGTTTCGCCGCCCTGCGCATGAACCGGGACATCGGCCTGAGCCCGTCTGCGTACGGATTTGGCGCGGGCCTGTTCTTCGTCAGCTACCTGATCTTCCAGCTGCCCAGCGTGTCGCTGCTGCGCCGCTGGGGGGTGCGGCGCTGGATCGCGCTGAGCGTCGGCGGGTGGGGCACGGTGTCGGTGATGATGGCGTTCATGACGCAGCCGGTTCATTTCTACATCCTGCGGTTCATGCTGGGGGTTTTCGAAAGCGGCTTTGCGCCCGGCGTCGTGTGGTTTGTCAGCCGCTGGCTGCCACAGCGCTATCGCGGCCGCTCGATCGGGCTGACCCTGCTCGCCGTGCCAACTTCGGTGATCATCGGCGGGCCCCTGTGCGGCTGGCTGATGAGCCTTGGACTGTTCGGATTACCGGGCTGGCGCGTGATGTTCGTGGTGCTGGGCTCGCTAACGATTCTGATCGCCGTCGGTACCGCGGCCTGGTTCGTCGATGGCCCGGACCGCGCACCGTGGCTGACTGAAGCAGAGCGCCAGTGGGCGAATCAGGCGATCAGTGCCGAACAGGTTGGCGTGCCATCGGAAAGCCTGTCTCTGCGGCGCCCCTTCGTCTGGCTTGCCGCGATCATCTGGCTGGCGCTGGTGACCGGGGCGAATGCGCTGATCTTCTGGCTGCCGAGCGTGATCAGCGCGGCCGGCGTCGCCGATCCGCTTGTGGTCGGGCTGCTGAACGCGTTGCCATGGGTGGCGATCGGGCTGGGAATGATCCTCAACTCTCGCCACTCGGACCTTTCGGGTGAGCGTTTCGCGCATGTCCGGCTCGCCACCCTGCTGGCGGCCGCGGGCCTGGCTGCGGCGGCCGGCGCCGGGGGCGGCGCGCTGTCGCTCGTGCTGCTGGTCGTCGGCAGTTTCGGACTTGGCGGCGCGCAGTCGGTGTTCTGGACCATCCCGACGCGCTTCCTGGGAGCCGCCGGACCTGCCAGCATTGCTTTCATCAACTTGTGCGGAAACACCAGCAGCGCTGTGACTCCCGCGATAATCGGATGGGCGATAGAGTCGACCGGGTCGCCCGTGATCCCCGTCATCGGGCTCAGCTTGCTGCTTCTTCTTGCCGGCGTTCTCACTGTGCCCTTGCAGCGGACGGCACCCACGCGGATCGCAAACGAAATCGTTGACGACCGTAGGGGCGGGTCATAACAGGCAGACACGGGCATCGACCAGCGGTTTCAAAAAATTCTGCGGTTTCAGGAGGGATTGATGTTTTCAAGAGTGCGTCTGACGTGTCTCGCAACAACCAGCCTGGCTGTCTTGTTGGCTCAGCCCCTATGGGCCCAGGACCGCGCCAAGCCGGTGTCAGACCCGGCGTTTCCGCGCACCGCGCCGCCCCCCGCGGCCGGTATTGCCGGCTCTGGCATTGGCGAGGCGCCCGCCGAGGAACAGGATGCGTCGCAGATCGTCGTGACCGGAACCAGCATCCGTGGGATCAGCGCCGTCGGCTCGGCCGCTGTGTCGGTAACGCGTGAGCAGCTTGCCACGTCGGGCCGATCGGATCCGGTCGCGGTATTGCGCGAATTACCACAGGTCCAAGGCCTCGGATTCGACGAAACACCGAAGACAGGCCAAAACGGGGGCGGCAATATCCAGCGCGGCTCGACCGTCAATTTACGCGGGCTTGGCAGCAACGCCACGCTACTCCTGATCGACGGCCACCGCATTGCGCCCACCGGCAACGTGTTTTCCTTTACCGAAGCCAATCAACTGCCCGTCTCGGCGATCGAGCGCATCGAAGTGATCGCCGATGGCGCGTCCGCGATTTATGGCTCGGACGCGGTGGCCGGGGTCGTCAACTACATCACCAGGAAACGTTTTCGCGGTGTCGAGGCAAGCGTGCGGGGCACGACATCCGATGGGTACAACGGATGGGGCGCCAGTCTGATCACCGGCATGAACTGGGGCAGCGGCGGGTTCGCGGCGGCGTACGACCACGACGATCGCGGCGAGTTCCGCTCGGGCCAGAGCCCCTACCTGCGTCAAGACTTGCGACCGTTTGGCGGCGCCGACAATCGCATCCGCACGAATACCGCGACGGCTTTCAATCCCGGGAACCTGGTCGTTCCGCGAGCAACCAACAACCCCACGTTGCCGACCGCGGGGCGGTTCGATTATTATGGGCTCCCGCAAGGGACCAACGGGCTCGGCCTGACCGGCGCGAACCTGCTGCTCAATCAGCCCAACCTTGACGACACGTCGAACTATACCTCGTTCTTGCCCCACACGGTCCGCAACCAGGTGTCGGTCAATGCGGAACAAGAGTTCGCCAGTTGGCTCAAGCTGACGTTTCTGGGTTTCTACAATCGGCGCGACAGCACTCAGCACAGCCTGGCCCAGTCAGGCGTGCGGACGATCCCATCCACAGTGCCGTACTACATCACCGGAGTTCCCGGGATCGCTCCGGGCGCTCCGGAGACTGTCGACTTCTCGCTGCTGCGCGACATCGGCACGAGCGTCACCAACATTTACGACGTGACCTACCAGGGCGCGCTGACGCTGACCGCCGACTTGTTGGCCGGGTGGCGGGGTGAGGCGGGGGTCAACTTGTCGCGTGACCGCAACTGCGCGAACTGCATTCCGGCGCTCAACAACAACATCGATACCATCGCGCTGCAGGCCGCGCTCAACAACGGCACCTACAATCCGTTTTCCCAGGTGCAGGCCGACAAATCCGTCCTGGCGACTTTCCTGCCCAGCGCGTTTGACCGTAACCGGTCGACGGTCGACCAATATACGGTGCGGTTCGATGGACCGCTGGTGCAGCTTCCCGGCGGCGAGCTAAAGGCGGCAGTTGGCGGCGAATACTTGCGGTTGACGCAGTGGCGCAGCGCGATCGGGGTCAAGGCTACTAGCGACGTCCCGCTGGCCGTCGCCAATCGCAATATCAAAGCCGCCTATGCGGAGCTGTTCATCCCGCTGCTGGGCGGAGATTTCACGCTGCCGCTGGTCCAGCGCCTAGCGATCGACGCGGCGATCCGGACCGAGACTTACTCGGATGCCGGAAGCACGACCAACCCCAAGGTCGGCGTTACCTGGGACGTTACCGACGGTGTCTCGCTCCGCGGCGCGTGGGGCACTTCGTTCCGCGCGCCCAACCTGATCGAGAACAATCCCGCCTTTTTCTCCCGGGTAAGCCTGACCACCCTGTCCAACTTGTCCGGGGATCCGGCCATCGGCCTCACCAATAGTGCCACCAATCAGACAAATGTCCTGAATGTGGCCGGGAGCAATGCCGACCTGGTCCCGGAAACCGCGACCAACTATTCGTTCGGAATCGACCTCGAACCGCGCTTCATCCCCGGTCTGCGGGTCAACGCCACCTACTACAATATCCACTACCAGAACGCGATCATCGGGTTGCAGGGTTTCCTCGCGGGCTATCTGGCCAGCGCCACCAATCGCCAGCTTTATGCGCCCTACATCGTGCCGGCGATTCAACCTTCGACGTGTGTGAACGGCCAGCGCGCGACCTACAATCCCGCGTACCTACCCGCCCTGGGACGGCCGTCGGTCGCGGTGATCGACGAGAGCAACCTGTGTTCGGCGCGGGCCGTGGTCTACACTCAGAACTCGAATGCGTCCGACGTACGGCAGGACGGCATCGACGTGATGGCCGAGTATCGCTTCAGTGCCGGCCCGCATCAATTCGCGATATCAGGCTCGTTCAGCAAGATTTTGGGCAACGATACGCAGATCGTGGCCGGCGGAGCGGTGATCGATGGCCGCGACATCATCAATTACCCGGTCAGCATGCGCGGGCGGGGCAGCGTGAACTGGCGCTATGAAGCCCTGTCGATTACGCCCTCGTTCAATTACATCGGGCCCTACACCAACAACCTGCCGATCAGCGTCAACGGGATCGCTTTGCCGGTGGCGCGGATACCGAGTTGGACCACTTTCGACCTGAATGTCGTCCTGGACGTGGGCAAGTTGGCCACCTGGGGCAGGGATCTGACAGTCGCGCTCAACGTGCGTAACATTACTGGCAAGAACCCGCCGGTGGTGCTGTCCGCTAACGGCAACGCGTTCGACACGCAAAACGCCAATCCGTTCGGGACCATCGCCAATCTACAAGTAACTAAGCGTTTCTGATCGAACTCAGCGCGGACCGCTATTGAAATGCATAAGAAATGGCTCGCTCCCGTGACGCGAAGCTTTCACCGAAGCGCAGCGTTATCCCGACGATTTCGACGGTCTGGTCGCAGGCGCCGCCGCCAGCCTGATCACCGAAGCGATGGAGCGGTTCCTGTGGGAAGCGCGCTGGGGCATCGA
>JBDSUJ010000100.1:0-12655 GCA_039927815.1 Croceibacterium sp.
GATGCCGCCTACGCCGATTTCGTCGCACAATTGCGGACCCAGGGTGTCTCGGTGGTGGAACCCAGCGCTGTATTTGCCGGCGCCGATATGGCGAAGGTAAAGGGTGACGCCGGCCCAGCCGACATCAACATTGCGCTCGAAAAAGGCAGCCGCGGTAAGGCCACCTTCTACAAACCGAGCGCCCTGCCGCGTCAGGTCATGCTGGCGGGCGATTTCACCGGCAGCGGTATGAGTAGCATAGGGCTCAACATGCAGGCGGGCATCAACAGCGGCGCGGTCGCGACATACGCTCGCTCGGCGGCAGTTCCTGTAGTCGATGTCGTTTATCTGATCGACTTTTCTCAGCAGAAGCGCCCCGGAGCGTTCAGTTTCAGCGGGCTGCAGATCAATGCTAACTTGGCGGTTGTGTCTGGTTTCTCGCACATGACGGTGATTGGGCCCAACGGCAAACAAAATACCGTCACAATCAACCAGCCGGTGTCGGTCGAGGGCGACTTCGTCAACATGGCGGACTCGACTTCGGGTCTGAGCAAGGCGTCGCAGACAGCCGCGAATATCGCCGGCGGACTGGCGGCGGTTGCTGGCCTGGGCGGGCTACGGTTCGGCAAGACCCGCAAGTTCGAGTTCACGGCCAAAACCGGCAATTATGAAACCGGGGCGGTCAAGGCAGCGAGCCTGGCGAACACGCAACTGGTCGGCCAGCTCGCCGCTCAGCGGTGAACTGAGCTCTTGCATGGCGGGCCTTGACGAGGGCAACGCCCCGCTTCCACCCTCGTGCGTACGTATACGCGTAAGGGGCAACCGATCACCGCCATGCAGCTAGTTATCGTCGAATCGCCTGCCAAGGCGAAGACCATCGAGAAGTATCTCGGCAAGGACTACAAGGTCCTCGCTTCCTATGGCCACGTCCGCGACCTGCCGCCGAAGGACGGCAGCGTGCGTCCGGACGAAGACTTCGCGATGGACTGGGAAACCTATCGCGACAAAGTGACCCGCGTGAAGGAAATCGCCGACGCGGCAAAAAAGGCCGACCGGCTCATCCTCGCAACCGACCCTGACCGCGAAGGCGAGGCAATAAGCTGGCATGTCCAGGAACTGCTCCGCGCCAAGAAGGCGCTGCCCAAGGAGGTCGAGCGGGTCACGTTCAACGCCATCACCAAGGACAATATCTTGGCTGCGTTCGCCGCGCCGCGCCAGCTCGACCAGGATCTGATTGATGCCTATCTCGCACGCCGGGCGCTCGACTATCTGTTCGGCTTCACGCTCAGCCCGGTGCTTTGGCGCAAGCTGCCCGGTGCCAAGAGCGCAGGCAGGGTGCAATCTGTCGCGCTGCGGCTGATCGTCGACCGCGAGCGCGAGATCGAGCGCTTCAAGGCACAGGAATACTGGTCGGTCATCGCGCGGCTGGAGCATGACGGGACCGAGTTTGAGGCCCGGCTGGTCAAGTATGACGGGCAAAGACTCGAGCGCCTGAGCATCGGCGAACAGGTCGTAGCGGAGGCTGCCAGGGGGGCGGTGGAAGCGGGGCGCTTCACGGTGGAGCAAGTCGACACCAAACCGCTCAAGCGCAACCCGGCACCGCCGTTCACAACCTCAACGCTGCAGCAGGAAGCGGCGCGCAAGCTCGGCTATTCCGCCAGCCACACCATGCGCCTGGCACAGAATCTGTATGAGGCGGGCGCGATTACCTACATGCGCACCGACGGCGTGCAGATGGACCACAGCGCGATCAGCGCCGCGCGGCGGACGATCGCCGCGCGTTACAGCGGGCATTACATGCCCGAGCAGCCGCGCATCTACCAGACAAAGGCCAAGAACGCCCAGGAGGCGCACGAGGCCATCCGGCCCACGGATTTCGACCGCAACCAGGTCGGATCTGGCGATGAAGCAAAGCTCTACGAATTGATCTGGAAACGCGCGCTGGCGAGCCAGATGGCGGCCGCGAGCCTGGAGCGCACCACTGTCAGCTTGCGCGAGCCGACCGGTCGCCACGAACTGCGCGCCACCGGTCAGGTCGTTCGCTTTCCCGGCTTCCTCGCGGTCTATGAAGAAGGCCGCGACCAGAAGGCCGACGACGAGGAAGGAGATGGTTTGCTCCCGGTCATGCGTCACGGTGACAGCCCGGCGAAGAAGGTAGTCGAAGCGAATCAACACTTCACTCAGCCGCTGCCGCGCTATTCCGAAGCGAGCTTGGTCAAGCGGCTCGAGGAACTCGGCATCGGGCGGCCGTCGACTTACGCTTCGACGATCCAGACACTTCGCGATCGTGCGTATGTGCGGATGGAGAAAAATCGTTTCTTTGCTGAGGATTCTGGCCATCTGTTGACGGCATTTCTCGAGCGGTTCTTCGACCGCTACGTGGCGTATGAATTCACTGCCGGAATGGAGGACGAACTCGACGAAGTCTCGGGCGGTCGAGCCCAGTGGAAGGCCGTGCTCGAAGCTTTCTGGCGCGATTTCAAGCCCAAGAGCGATGAGGTGATGGAGTTCAAGCCATCAGAAGTGACCGAGGCGCTGGACCTGTTCCTTGACGACCACCTGTTTCCGCCCCGCGCCGACGGGTCCAACCCGCGCGCCTGCCCCAAGTGCGAGGCCGAGGGCCGGGCCGGTGGCCGGCTGGTGCTCAAGGGTGGCAAGTTCGGGGCTTTCATTGGCTGTGCAAACTACCCCGACTGCACCTTACGCCGGAAATTCGGCCAGCCCGATGGTGAAGACGGGGCCGAGGACGAGTCGATGGGACCCGATCCCGTGAGCGGCTTGCCCGTCCAGCGACGCACTGGCCGCTTCGGGCCTTACGTGCAACTGGGCGAAGGCAAGGAAGCGAAGCGGGCCTCCGTCCCAAAAGACCTCCCCGATTTCGACCTCGACTGGGCTCTGCGACTGCTGGCGCTTCCGCGCGAAGTTGGCCTCCACCCGGAAAGCGGATTGCCGATCACGGCGAGCATTGGGCGTTACGGCCCTTATCTGGCGCACGACGGCAAATACGCCAAGCTGGGGGGGACACGCGACGTGTTCGAGACCGGCATGAACACCGCTGTCACCCTGCTCGCCGAAGCCGCCAATCGGGGCCCTGGCGCCGGTAGGGCCAAAGCTGAACCGATCGCGTCGCTCGGCCTCCACCCAACCAGCGGGGGCGAGATCAACGTCATGCCCGGCCGCTACGGACCCTACGTCAGCGACGGTACGACCAATGCCACGCTGCCCAAGGACCTTAAACCCGAGGACGTCACGGCCGAACAGGCGATCACGCTGATCGACGCCCGCGCCGCGAAGGGGCCGCCCGCCAAAAAGAAGGGCGCGCGCAAAAAAGCTTTGGCCAAGAAAAAAGTGCCAGCCAAGAAGCTTGGGAAATGAGCGAGCGGTTTGAACGGCACAAGCAACCCTGGCGCTCGGACGAACTCGCCAAGCTCAAGACGCTGGCGGACAAGGGCAAGGGGCTGAAGGAAATAGCCAAGGCGCTTGGCCGCACCGAGGAATCGACCAAGGAGCGCGCCAAGATCGACGGCATCGGCATCGCCAAGAAACACTAGTGCTGTCGTTAACGGTCGGGGTTGAATCCGCTCCGATCGGCGGTCACATGACGGACATGCTGCAACCAGAAACTATTGCGCCGGATGGACCGGCCAATGTCCCAATGCAGGCGCGGAATCTGCACGACGGCCTTCCGTCGCCGCGCCGGGGATGGGCGATTGTCGCTATTAGCTTTGGCACCGCACTCGTCGTGATCGATGGCGCCATTCCCAATGTCGCTCTGCCGACCATCGCCCGCGACCTTGGCGTAAGCAACGCGGCGGTAACGAACGTCGTCGCTGTCTACCAATTGGTGCTGGTCATGGTGCTGATGCCGTTTGCCAGCGTGGGCGAACGCGTCGGGTACCGCCGCATGTATCAGGCCGGCCAAGTCGTTTTCATGTTAGCCTCCGCGCTATGCCTGCTGCCCTTGAACTTCGCAGGCTTGCTGGCCCTGCGTGGTCTACAGGCCATTGGCGCGGGCATGGCGCTGAGCGTGTCGGCGGCCATGCTGCGGCAGATATATCCAGCCACCCGGCTGGGCACCGGCATGGGCATAAACAGCGTGATCGTTGCTTCGTCCTCGGCGCTCGCGCCAACCGCGGGCGGCTACATTGTCGGCCACGCGCCCTGGCAATGGGTGTTCATCGCCGCAGCGCCGCTCGCGCTGATCTCGCTGCTGCTGGGCCGCACGCTGCCCGATCCGCAACGGCGCGCATTGCCGTCGGAATGGCTTAGTGGGCTGTGGAGCGCGGGCACCATGCTGCTGGTGATCGGCGGCATCCAAGTGGCGACGCATCAGAATTGGTCCCTCGGGATTGCGCTGACGGCGTTCGGGGTTCTCTCAATGGGTTTGCTTGTTCGCCGCGAGCTTGGCCGGGCGGCACCTGTGGTGCCGGTCGATTTGCTCGCGATGCCGGTGGTCGGGCTGTCAGCGTTAGGGGCGATGGCGTGCTTCATCGCGGCGGGTTCGTTGATGTTATCACTCCCGTTCCGACTTCAGGAGGCGATGCACTTTTCGCCCCAGAAGGCCGGGTTGCTGTTGTTGCCATTCCCGCTAACGATGCTGGTGGTGGCACCACTGGCCGGTTGGTTGAGCGATCGGATTGCCCCGACCAAGCTGGGCGTAGCCGGGATGGCCATCGCGATCGGCGGGCTCCTGCTGCTGGCTTTCTTGCCGACCACCGCCGGAGAAGTGGCGATCGCCTGGCGCCTCAGCCTCACGGCACTCGGGTTCGGTCTGTTCTTTGCGCCCAACTCGCGCTTGATCATTGGCCAGGCCCCGCGCGAAAGAGCGGCGGCGGCGGGTGGGCTGCTGTCAACCTCGCGCCTGCTTGGCCAGACGATGGCGGCGGTTGTGGTCGGGATCTTGCTGGCGAGCGGGGCCGGTATCGGACCTACCCCGCTGTTCGTGAGCTGCGCGCTAGCTGTCGTGGCCGCGCTGTGCAGTCTGGCCCGTTATCGCAGCGTGACGCAGGCGGGCGCGACGCTGGCGTCGCTGAAACAGCCGACCTAGCGCACCCAGTCGAGCCCCATTTCCTCATAGATTTCGCGGCTTTCGGACCAGTTCTCATCCACTTTGACGTGGAGGTAAAGATGGACCGGCACGCCCAGGATGGTGCTCAATTCCTTACGGGCTTCCTCGCCGATGGCCTTAATCCGGCTGCCGCGCTTCCCGAGTACGATCGGTTTCTGACTCGACCGGCCGATGACAACCTGCTGATGAATTTCAACGCTGCCATCGGGCCGCTGTTCGTAGCTTTCGGGACGCACCGCGCTGTCGTAGGGTAGCTCTTCGTGGAGCTGGCGGTAGAGCTGTTCGCGCGTGACTTCGGCGGCGAGCAGGCGCTCGCTGGCGTCGCTCACCTGGTCGGCGGGATAATGCCACGGTCCTTCGGGCATCAGCTGGGCCAGGTGGCTTTTGAGTTCGGGGACGCCGTCACCGGTCAGTGCGGATACGAAAAACACTTCGGTGAAAACCACCTTGCCGGTCAAGTCTTGGGCCAGGGCCAGCAGCGGTTCCTTGGCGCTAGCGTCGACTTTGTTGAGCACCAACAGTCTACGCTCGGGACGATCCTTGATCCCTTCGAGCAGCGGCTCGAGCTCATGGCGGCGCTGCTTGATGGGATCGACCATCAACACGATCGCATCGGCCGCGTTCGCTCCTTCCCAGGCCGCGCTGACCATCGCCCGATCAAGCCGGCGCTTTGGGGCGAAGATGCCTGGTGTGTCGGCAAGGATGATCTGGGTGTCTTGTTCCAGCGCGATCCCGAGCAGACGCGCCCGAGTCGTCTGGGCCTTGGCACTGGTGATCGCGACCTTCTGTCCAACCAGCTGATTGACCAAGGTCGACTTACCGGCATTGGGCGCGCCGATCACTGCCACGACTCCGCAGCGGGTCATCCGAACGTTTCCATGAACAGCCGCGCGGCCGCGGTTTCAGCGTCTTGCTTGCTCGGGCCCTCGCCTTCGATCTGGCCGACGTTATGAACGCTGACCCGGACCGTGAAATGAGCCGCGTGATCGGGCCCGCTGCGTCGGGTCACCTGATATTCGGGGGGCTTGCGCTGGTTGCCCGCGGCCCATTCCTGCAGTGCGCTCTTGGGATGCTTGGAACTGCCCGCGCCGGCCAGCACCGGCTGCCACAGGCGGTGGACCACGTCGCGCGTGGCCTCGAACCCGCTGGTCAGAAAACTCGCGCCCAGCAGCGCTTCCATGATGTCGCCGAGCACGTTGTCGCTGTCGTGCGCGCCGTCGTCGCGCGCCTGCTTGCCAAGCCTGACGTGGTCAGACAACACGATCTCGCGCGCCACCGAGGCGCACATCTGGCGGCTGACGAGGGCGTTGAGGCGCTGCGCCAGCTCGCCTTCGGCACCGGCATTGCCCCGGTAAAGCCAATCGGCGATCGACAGCCCGAGGACCCGGTCGCCGAGAAATTCGAGCCGCTCATAGTTACGCGCATCGCCGGTGCTGCCATGGGTCAGCGCCTCCATCCATAGGTCTTCATCAGTCGCGACGAAGCCATTATTTGTCAGCCAGCTGCGGGTGGTTCCTGACAAACCGTTCAAATCGAATGCCCGATCCGGCTCCAGCGCGCGGCGCTGAACCAGGTCCACGGCTTGAGCCAGCTCGCGGTGCCGTCGGTCGAGAAAAACATGAAGCTGGCGCGACCGGCCAGATTGGCGACCGGCACCAAGCCCACTCCCTGGCCGGATACGGCCGGGAAGCGGCTGTCGAGGGAATTGTCGCGGTTATCGCCCATTACGAATACGCGCCCGTCCGGCACGGTAATCGGCGCGAAGCTGTCCTGCGGAGTCACTCCGAGGTCGAGCACGTCGTAATTCACGCCGCCGGGCAGCGTTTCGTGGAATCGTGGGTAGCGGCAGACGAATGTGCCGTCGGACTCGCGTTCGGTGAACTCCACCCGAGTGCACCCTTCGCTTGGACGGATTGGAAGCACGAAATCGGCGGTCCTGCGCTTGTCGATCGGAGACCCGTTGAGCACCACTTGCCCGGCCACCACCTCAATCCGGTCACCTGGCAGGCCGATCACGCGCTTGACGTAATCGACCCGGTCAACCGGATGCTTGAAGATCACCACGTCGCCGCGCGCCGGCAAGTGACTGAACAATCGTCCCCCGCCGCCCAGCTGCAGGTCGAGCGGCAGCGAGGCGCGCGAGAAGCCATAAGGCCATTTGGCGGCGAACAGGTAATCGCCTTCCAGCAGGCGCGGCATCATCGATTCGCTGGGGATCATGAAGCTGGTGAAGAGGAGAGTGCGGAACACCAGCACCGCGATCACCAGTTTCACCAGGAACCACGCGAAGCTGCCTTCGTCCTTCTTCGCCGGAACCTCAGCGGGCAGCTGACCCGCAGGTGTCGCGGCGTTAGCGGGGACCGTTTCACTCATCGCGCAGACCCCACATAAGCGGTGATGTGACACGTGTGACACTGTCCACGGAACACGTTGACACCCTGCCGCGACGACACGGAAACATGGCTTTCGCGCACGCCGTTCTCCGCCGATATTTGCCGTTTTCAATCATCCCGCGAACGCCTAGCTCGCCTGCGGGCATGTAGGAAAGGGGAAAGCGGGTTGGACGATACCGTGGAGCAAGCGTGGCGCGATTTGAACGACCAGTCGGGCGCCACGCTGAGCGAGCTGTTTTCGGCCGATTCCGCGCGGGTCGTGAAACTGTCTGGGCGGCTCGAGTTGCCCGAAGGCGGGCTGCTGTTCGACTGGTCGAAAACCCACCTGACCGATGATCTGCTGGCCGGATTCGAAAAGCTCTCCGCTGCGGCTGGCTTCGCCGAAGCACGCCGCCAGCTGTTCGCCGGCGAGGTCGTCAACCCGAGCGAGCACCGCGCGGCCGAGCATACTGCCTTGCGCGGTTCCGGCAGCCCGGCGAGCGTCGAGGAAGCCGCCGCCTTGCGTGAGCGGATGCGGCTGCTGGTAGAAGCCATTCGCGACGGCGCACTGGGAGAAGTGCGCCATCTGATCCACATCGGCATCGGCGGCTCGGCGCTGGGTCCGGCGCTGGCAATCGATGCCCTGGCCCGCGATCTCGCGCTGGTCGACGTTCACGTGGTTTCCAATATTGATGGCGTGGCGCTCGAACAGGCGTTCGCGGCGTGCGATCCGCAAACCACGCTGATTGCCGTCGCCAGCAAGACTTTCACCACGATAGAGACGCTGACCAATGCCGCCAGCGCGCTCAAGTGGCTCGAAGGCAACGGCGTCGGTGATGCCTACGGGCGCGTAGTGGCGCTGACCGCGGCCCCCGACAAGGCGGTCGAGTGGGGCGTGGATGAAACTCGGGTGCTGCCCTTTCCGGACAGCATTGGCGGGCGTTATTCGCTGTGGTCGTCGATCGGATTCCCCATTGCGCTGGCAATTGGGTGGGACGAATTCGAGGGATTTCTCGCGGGCGGCGCCGCGATGGACGCGCATTTCCGCGACACCAGCGGGCGCGCGAACCTGCCACTGCGCGCAGCGTTCGCAGACCTCTATTACGCCCGCGTGCGCGGTGCCGAAACGCGCGCCGTATTCGCTTATGACGAGCGGCTGCGGCTTCTGCCGAGCTATCTTCAGCAGTTGGAGATGGAATCGAACGGCAAGTCTGCGACCATCGGTGGCCACCCCGTCAGTGGCCCGACTGCGCCGATCACTTGGGGCGGGGTCGGGACCGACGCGCAGCACGCGGTATTCCAGCTGCTTCACCAGGGCACGCACCTGGTGCCGGTCGAGTTCGTCGCCAGTGTGGCGGCGGGCGACGATCTGGATCCCGCGCACCATCGCATCCTGTTGCAGAATTGCTTCGCACAAGGCGCCGCGCTGATGGCCGGCAAGGTGAGTGACGATGCCGCTCGAAGTTATCCGGGCGATCGTCCGAGTGCGACAATCCTGCTCGACGATCTCGACGCGGCTGCCCTCGGCGCATTGATCGCGTTCCATGAACACCGCACATTCGCCAACGCCGTTCTGATGGGCATCAACCCGTTCGACCAGTTCGGCGTCGAACTAGGCAAGGACATCGCCCGCTCGATCGACCGGGGTGGCGGTGCATTCGACGCCAGCACCGCGGCACTCGTGAAAGCAGCGGGGCTTGGCTGAGTTGTGCACTTTTCACCTCGCCAACTTTTTTAGTGGCAGCTGCGACTATGCGGGCAAGCCCAGGAAGATGCGCCGATGATCGTTCCCCAGTTCCTGCTCGTTTCGGCGCTCTTGTTCGTTTCGGCGCCTGTTGAGCAAGCGGACCGCGCCAACGGCGCCCTAACCGGGTGCCTGTTCGCGACTGCGCGGGCAGCTCACACGAGGGCCGAGACGGCCGCCCAGTTTCACGGCACGCTCGATCGATCCTGTCTTTCCGAAGAAGCGACGGCGCGCCGTGCTGCTGTCCAGATTCTGGTAAAGCGCGGCGCGACCCGGGCAGAAGCGGAGCAGACGATCGACGATACCCTCCGCACAGGCCGTGAGGCGGTCATCAGGGCCTACTCCATCGGTAGGCCCGCGGGTGATCGACAACGCGCTGCCCGCGCCGGGTGAAAGCACTCTGGGCGAAATCGGATGCCGCCACTGTGTCGCCAACCGCGACCGGCTTGCGGAGTGCGCAAGGTCGCGTAAACTCCTCCGAAATATACCAGTGGAGGATGGCCCATGAGGCTTGCGCCAGGAATAAGCGGTTTCGTGCTTGGGGGACTAGTTGCGTTGGCAACGCCGGCCTTGGCGCACCATTCGTTCGCGATGTTTGACAACTCGCGCTCGATCACGATCCACGGCAAGGTCACCCAGTACCAGTGGACCAACCCGCACGCCTATCTCGATATCGATGCCGAGAGCCCGAACGGGGCGATCACGCACTACACGCTCGAGATGACTAGCCCCAATATGCTCAGCCGCGGCGGCTGGTCGAGCCGGACGATCAAGACCGGCGACGTGGTTACCGCGGTAGTTTCCCCGCTCCGCGATGGGCGCAAGGGCGGCTTGCTGCTGGAAGTGACGCTGCCCGGCGGCAAGCATATGCTGCCGGGCGTACCCAATGCGCAAAACTACAAGCGGACCGCGTGAGATGAAGCGCTTGCTCGCCTGCGCCTGGCTTACCGCGATCGCCGCCCCAGCCATGGCCGAACCAGACTTTACCGGCACGTGGGAGCGCTATCCGCTATCATCCTCCGAACCGGCCGATCCGCGCTATGTCGCCGCCCCGATCCCCGATCCTCCGCTCAAACCCGCATACCTCAGCAAGTACCGCGACAACCAGGCCAAGCTCGCCTCGCGGCTCAAGGAAGGACAGCCCGCGGGCGATAACTACGTCCACTGCATCCCTGACGGTATGCCCGCGATGATGATGGGCATGTTCCCGATGGAGATTTTCCAGCGGCCCGAGCAGATCAACATTACGCAGGAAGCGTTCACCCAGGTTCGGCGGGTCTATATGAACCAGCCGCTGCCGCACGCGGACGAGATCGATCCCAGCTTCTACGGCCGTTCGGTCGGCCATTGGGAGGGCGACACGCTGGTGCTCGAGACCACGGGGATCAAGCAGAACGTCGAGTTCCGCTGGACTCCGCATTCGGAGAACATGAAGATCACCGAGCGGCTGCACCTGCTGGCGCCAGACATCCTCCAAGATGCGATCACGGTCGAGGACGAGTACCTCGCGAAGCCGTGGACCTATTCGTACAGTTTCCGGCGGATGAAGGATTACAAACTGCAGGAATACGTGTGCGAGGATAACCGCGAATACGTTGACGACAGCGGCAAGCAAACGCTGAAGCTGGACGGGAAGTGACCGTGCGGTGACTTCGCCGCTGTTCACGCCGTTCACGCTCAACCGTCTGTTCTTGCGCAACCGCTGGGTCATGCCGGCGATGCAGCGGGGGATGTGCGATGCCGGCGCGCCGAGTGCCGCGCTGGCCGCCTATTACCGCCGCCGCGCGGAAGGCGGGGTACCGCTAATCATCGGCGAGAGCGGCGCGGTCGATCATCCCAGCTCGACGGTCCAGCCGAGTGCGGCGCACATCAGCGCCGTCACGCGCGACGGGTGGGCGCGGTGCGTGTCCGGTGTGGTCGAAGCGGGCGGGGCGATGCTGCTGCAGCTGTGGCACGAAGGCGCGCTGCGCACTGACGCCAAAGCGCTCAGCGCTTCGGGCCTCGCAAGGCCCGGCCGTGAGAGTGGCCGGGCGGCAACGCTCGCCGAGCTGGCGGAAATTCGCGACGGGTTCGTGCGATCGGCCCTGATCGCTCAAGAGGTCGGCGCCGCCGGGGTCGAGGTCCACGCCGCGCACGGCTATTTCCTCGACCAGTTCCTGTGGCACGCCACCAACTTGCGCGACGATGGCTATGGTGGGCCGGACGTGGCGCACCGCGCGCGCTTCCCGGCGGAGATCGTCGCTGCGGTCCGCGCCGCCTGTGGCCCGGATTTCGTCATCACCTTGCGCTTTTCGCAATGGAAGGAAGCCGACTATGGCGCACGCGTTGCTAGCACCCCGGAAGAGCTGGGGATTCTGACGACGATGCTCCGCCAGGCGGGGGTCGATGCCCTCCACTGCTCAAATCGCCGCTTCTGGGAGGGCGAGTGGGACGGCGACCGGCGCAACCTTGCCGGCTGGACCCGACAGGTCAGCGGAATGCCCACGATCACCGTGGGCAGCGTCGGGCTCGATACCGATGTCATGACGACTTTCATGGACGCCACGGACCCCGGCGCCCGAGTGGCCGAGGCGATCGACGAGCTGGAAGAACGTCTCGATGCGGGCGAGTTCGATCTCGTCGCGGTCGGTCGTGCGCTCATCGGCGATCCGGATTTCGTTACAAAGGTCGAGCAGCGCGACTATGCCGCGATCCGTACGTTCACCCGGGCGGACCTCGGCCAGCTCGAATGGGACTCATCGATTGTCGAGGAAGCGCACGCCGTGCGGGCGAGCGGTTAAGCAGCCGCGCGGACCACTGCGGTCGGAAACGCGGGCGAGGGGCGCCCGAACAGGAAGCCTTGCGCGTGATCGCAGCCGAGTTCGCGCAGCCGGAGCAGTTGAGCGACGCTTTCGACGCCCTCGGCAACCACCGTTTTCTTGAGCCCGTGGCCGAGCGCGAGCACCGCGCGGACGATCTCCTCGCTTTCATCGCCATCGTCGAGCAGGCATGCGACGAACGAGCGGTCTATCTTGAGCACGTCGACCGGAATTTCCTTGAGGTGGACAAGCGAGGCGTAGCCGGTGCCGAAATCGTCAAGAGCGATCTGGACCCCGGCCTGATGCAACACACGCAAGGCCTCGGCGGGGCCGTTGCCGCCTTTGCCCAGGATAATGCCTTCGGTCACCTCGACGCAGAGCGAACTGGCGGGAACTCCGGCATCCGCAAGCTTGGCGAGCAGTTTGGCGGCAGCCTCGCGCCCGCGCAGGTCCATCGAGGTGAAGTTGACTGCCAGCGTACCGTGGAACCTCGGCCGGCGCTTGAGCTCGGCGATTGCCAGCTTGATGACGTGCTGCTGGAGGGCGGGGCCGATTTCCGGGTCGGCCAATACCGTGAAAAACGAACCGGGACCGATCATGCCGAGCTCCGGGTGGTTCCAGCGCAGCAGCGCCTCCACGCTGACCAAGGCCGAGGTGCTTATATCGATGATCGGTTGGAAATGGAGAGCGAATT
>JBDSUJ010000101.1:0-24189 GCA_039927815.1 Croceibacterium sp.
ACGTGCCCGCCCGCTCTGTCTGAGATTCCTGCCGGCGGGCGCACAACCGACGCTCTCGAACCATCACCCGGGTTCGAAGCTTTGCTATCGCCCCCGAACGGTTGCCTTTTTCCTGTCCTTTGGGCCCCGGACGACGGTTCCTGACGTTAGCCATATTGCCGCTGGTGATAGAGCCGCATGTGCGCCACACTGCGCGAATAATAACAGCGGGCTAGCAGGTGATCGAGTCACGCAAGACTGAGTAGCCGCATTGGCGCCGGGCAAAGCAACAGCCGGCGATGAGGGGAAGATATGACGGGTCGGGTCGAGCCCATTGTCATCCAACACGAGCGGGCGCCGGAAACCGATGCCGCCGAGGCTCAGCTTGCGTCGCGCGCACCGCGCACGGTTTCCCGGCGGGGTCTGCTGTCGGTCGGCTCGACCCTCTCTCTTGCCGCCGCGGGTTCGGCCGCGCTTGAAGGCTGCGGCGGCGGCGGCGGCGGCGGCGCGACCGCGACGCCCAGCCCAACTGCGACGCAGGCGCCGACGCCGACAGCGAGCGTGTCCCCCGCGTCGGCTTCGCGCTTCTTGTCGCAAGCCGCGATCGGCTATTCCAAGATCGACATCGGGACGGTTGCCGCAACGGGCATCGATACCTGGTTGAACGCCCAGTTCGCGGCTCCGCGGCCCCAGAAGTTCTGGGATTTCCTGGTCGCCAACGGTTACGACGCGAGCGCCAACCAAAACACCGCGAACGGTTTCGAACCGATGATCTGGTCGCAACTGATGGGAAGCTCGGACTTGCTGCGCCAGCGCGTGGGCCTCGCCCTGCTCGACATGTGGGTGGTCTCGATCGACGGATTCGGGGGAAGCTGGAAGCCGTTCGTAATGGCCGATTATCTCGACCGGCTATGGGACAACGCCTTCGGCAATTACCGCAACATCATGGAAATGGTATCGCTGAGCGTGGGAATGGGGTTGTACCTGACGTTTCTGGGCAATGCCAAGGCGGGCGCCAACGGCGCCATTCCCGATGAAAACTATGCCCGCGAAATGATGCAACTTTTTACGATCGGGCTCTATCAACTTAATCCCGACGACACCAATGTGATCAGCGGGGGTGCCCCGGTCGCGACTTACTCGCAAGCCGACGTGTCGCAGGGCGCGCGCGTGTGGACTGGCTATACTTACGCCAACACCGACAATTCGACTCCGCTCCGCATCCAGAGCGGTCTCGCGCTTAACGCTGCCCTCCACGAGACCGGCGCGACCAGCTTCCTGGGCATCGCGATTCCGGCGGGCAGCGATGGCTTCACGGCGCGCAAACTGGCGCTGGACGGACTTTTCGCCCACGCCAATATGCCTCCATTCGTCGCCAGGCAAATGATCCAGCGACTGGTAACCAGCAATCCATCGCCCGGTTATGTGACCCGTGTCGCGGCGATCTTCGCAAACAACGGCAAGGGCGCGCGCGGGGACATGGAGGCGGTCATCCGCGCGATCCTGACCGATGCCGAGGCGCGGGACGATGGCCAGGTTGCCAGCACCACCTTTGGCAAGTTGCGCGAACCGGTGGTCCGCCTGGTCCAGTGGGCCAAGGCGTTCAACGTGACCTCGCCAACCAACCTATGGCCGTTCGGCAATACCTCGTCCTCCGCCAATCGCATTGGCGAGAGCCCCGGCCATGCCCCTAGCGTGTTCAACTGGTTTCGCCCCGGCTATACGGTCCCGGGGCCGATCGCCAGCGCGGCTCTGGTGGCCCCGGAATTCCAGATCACCAACGAGCCGGTGGTCATCGCCTACGTCAACTATCTGCAAAGCGTGATCGTCAATGGCGCGGGCGAGGCCAAGCCCGATTATGCCTCGCTCATTCCGCTGGCGCCGGACAGCACCGCGTTGCTCGCGGAACTCAACCTGGTGCTGGCGGCAAACCAGATTTCGGCCGCCACCATCGCCACGATGAAGACCGCACTCGACACAATTGTCACCACTACCAGTGCCGGGGTGTTGAACCGCATTTATGCCGCTCTCGTTCTGGTGATGGCCTCACCCGAATACCTCGTACTGCGCTGAAGGACAGACGCATGACCATGGACGCATCGCGCCGGGCCTTTCTGAAGCGCGCCTCAGCCGTGTCGCTCACGGGGGGCGCGGCTCCGTTCGTGTTGAACCTGGCCGCTATCGGCGAAGCCGCCGCTGCCACCGCCACCGACTACAAGGCGCTGGTATGCGTGTTTCTGTATGGCGGAAACGATTACGCCAACACGCTGGTGCCGTACGACAATGCGCAGTTCGGCGTTTACGCGGCGCAGCGGCCCGGGCTGAACTATACGCAGGCGGCCGTTTCTCCGACCGCCCTCAACCCCACGATCCCCCTGGCGAACGGGGCGCAATACGCGCTGGCGCCGGAACTCGCCAAGCTGTTGCCGATCTTCAACGCGGGCAAGATGGCGGTCATGCTCAACGTCGGCACGCTGGTGCAGCCGACCACCAAGGCGCAATACCTGGCGAGGAGCGTGCCGTTGCCGCCCAAGCTGCTGAGCCACAACGACCAGCAGAGTTATTGGCAAAGCTCGAGGCCTGAAGGGGCGACTTCGGGCTGGGGCGGGCGGATCGGCGATCTGCTGCAGTCGGGCAACGGCACCTCCACGCTTACTTGTATCAATCTGGCCGGGAACGCGGTCTTCCTGACCGGCACGGCTGCCGTCCAGTACTCGATTACCACGGCGGGACCGATCGCGCTCAATGCGCGCGCTTCGCTGCAAGGTTCAACACAGGCCGCAACGCTGCTTCAGCAGCTGATCGTTGGGGGCGGCAATCATCTGTTCCAGGCCGAGCATAGCGCGATCGGCAAACGTGCGCTTGGCCTCTATGGCCAGGTTACCTCGGCGTTGGCCGGGGCCCCGACGGTGACCACGGTGTTCCCCGCGGCCGCCGATCCGCAATCCTCGCTGGGCGCGCAGTTGCAGGAAGTGGCCAAGCTGATTTCAGTATCCAGCGAACTGGGCGCAAAGCGGCAGGTGTTCTTCGTCTCGGCGGGTCGGTTCGACACGCATGACGGACTCGCGACGGTCCACCCGCTGCTGATGACCAACCTGGCTGACGCGTTGCGAGCGTTTTACGATACGACCGTGGAATTGGGTATTTCCGACAAGGTAACGACCTTCACCGGCTCGGATTTCGGCCGGGCGCTGACGTCCAACAACAACGGCACCGATCACGGCTGGGGCTCGATGCACTTCGTGCTAGGCGGCGCGGTCAAGGGCGGCAGATACTATGGCATCAACCCCGTGCTGGCCAATAACGGACCCGATGACATCGGCCAGGGCCGCCTGATTCCCACCACGTCGGTCGATCAGTACGCGGCGACGATGGCCAGCTGGTTCGGGATTTCCCCCAGCGACCTCCCGACAGTGTTGCCAAGCATCGGAAATTACGCGGGTAGCGCCTTGGGCACGAACCTCGGCTTTGTTTGACGGGAGCCGGGCAGCGTCGAGAAAAGCAAACTCGACGTGCCCCACCTGATCGCTCCCAACGCTATTCGAGGGCGCACGCGATCGCCGGATCGGTTTCAATCTGGATCGTCGCGTGGGCTATCCCGAACTTTACCTTTAGCGCGTGCGCGATCTCGGCGGTGAAGGCGTCACCCGGATAGCCGTTGGTAACGAGCAAGTGGGCGGTCAGCGCCGTCTCGGTCGTGCTCATAGGCCAGATGTGCAGGTCGTGGATCCGGGCCACTTGATGGCGCGCGCCAAGGAATGCACCGATCTCTTCGGGGTCGAACCCGGGTGGGGCGGCATGCAGGCTAAGGTTTACCGAATCGCGCAACAGCCCCCAGGTGCCGGCCGCAATGACCACCACAATCGCCAGGCTGACAACGGGATCTATCCACGTCAGACCCGTCTTCAGGATCAGGAGCCCGGCGACAACGACGCCCGCGGACATACCCGCATCGGCCGCCATGTGCATGAAGGCGGCCTTGACGTTGAGGTCATCCTTGCGCCCGCGCATGAACAGCAGCGCGGTGATGCCGTTTACGAAGATACCGACCGCCGCGACCGCCATAATCATGGTTCCCTGGACCGGCTGAGGATGGCTAAAGCGGGATACCGCCTCGACCGCGATAATGGTGACCGCCACCAGCAGCAGCAGCGCGTTAAGGAACGCGGCCAGGATCGATGAACTCCGCAGGCCGTAAGTATAGCGGCCCCGCGCCTTACGCTTGGCGAGCGTCGCCGCACCCCACGCGAGCAGCAGGCCGAGCACGTCGCTGAAATTGTGGCCCGCGTCCGCCAAGAGCGCGACCGATCCCGACGCGACGCCAAACCCCGCCTCGGCGATGACGAAACCGAGATTGAGCGCGGTTCCGATGGCGAATGCCTTTCCGAAACTCGCCGGCGCGTGGTCGTGGTCATGCCCCTTGTGGCTGTGCCCACCATGATTGTCCGGCCGCGCATGCGGGCTATGGTCCAGGCCGGGCGATCCCATTTCGTTGGCTTCCTGTTGTTTGGCGGCACCGTCGCCCAGTGCCTTATCATCGGGGCTGATGGACGCTATTGCTTGCTGATCGCCGTCACTTCTCCGGCGCTGCCCTTGACGGTCACATCGAACGCAACTTTGTCACCGACCGCGATGCCATTGAGCAGCGCGGGCTTGGCCGAAAATCCCATTTTCATCGCTGGCCAACCTACCGCCGGGATCGCGCCATGGTCGAGGGTGATTGTGCCGGCAGCGGCATCAACCGCGGTAACCGTGCCCGTCGCTTTGCCCATCGTGGCGCCAGCGGGCATCGCCATGCCCGCCATCGCATCGGCGCTTGCCGCGACCGTGGGCGCTGGCACGGCAGGCGATTCCGCCTTCTTCTCGCATCCGGCCAGGCCGATGGCGACCGCGCCCAGCACGGCAATATTGAGCATTTTGGTCATCATGTTTCTCCTGTGTTTTAATCTTGGGTGCGCGGACGGCGCATCAGCAGGTAAGCAGCGGGAATGACCAGCATCGACAAGAGCGGCGCGGTCAGCATGCCGCCAATCATCGGCGCAGCGATCCGGCTCATGACTTCCGAACCGGTCCCGGTGCCGATCAGGATCGGGAACAGCCCGGCGAGGATCACCGCCACGGTCATGGCCTTGGGGCGCACCCGCAGCAGCGCGCCGGCCCGGACAGCGGTCGCCACGTCGTCATGTTCCGCCATCGCCGATTTAAGGTAGATCAACATAACCACGCCGAACTCCGCCGATACGCCCGCCAGCGCGATGAACCCAACTCCGGTGGCGACCGACTGGTTGTAGCCAAGCAGGTAAAGCAACCAGACACCGCCAGTGAGTGCAAACGGCAGCGTTCCCATGATCAGGGCCGCTTCGTCCCACCGCCGAAACGTCGCGTAGAGCAGCGCGAATATGATCAGCAAGGTGGCGGGAACAACGATTTTGAGGCGCTGGGTGGCACGCTCGAGAAATTCGAACTGGCCGGTGTAAGCAACGCTGATCCCCGGCGGCAGCTTCACCCTCGCCGCCACAGCGCGTTGCAGATCGCCGACTATCGCGGTCAGGGCACGGCCGCGCCCGTCGATATAGACCCAAGTCGCCGGACGCCCGTTTTCGCTGCGCAGCATCGGGGGACCGCTGGCAATACGAACGTCGGCAACGGTCCCGAGGGTAATCTGTTGCCGCGACGGCGTGAGCACCGGCAAGTTGACGAGGTCGTCCAGGCTGTCGCGGATTTCGCGGGGGTAGCGCACGCTGATAGGATAGCGGGCCAGTCCCTCGACCGTCTGTCCGACCGCTTCGCCGCCGATCGCGCCGGAGACCACCGCCTGGACATCCGCCACGTTGAGACCGTAGCGCGCCGCGGCCGCGCGGTTGATGCTGACATCGACATAGCGCCCGCCCGAGAGCCGTTCGGCCAGCGCCGAACTGATGCCGGGGACGGTCTTGGCGACCGCCTCGATCTGCCTTGCGGTACGGTCGATCTCGTCGAGGTTCGCCCCTGAAACCTTGATCCCGATCGGACTCTTGATTCCCGTTGCCAGCATGTCGATGCGATTGCGGATCGGGGGGATCCAGAAATTGGCGAGACCGGGGACTTTGACCGTGCGATCCAACTCATCGATCAGCTTGTCCTGCGTCATGCCGCTGCGCCATTCGCTCTTTGGTTTGAAGCGGATGGTCGTCTCGAACATCTCCAGCGGGGCGGGATCGGTCGCGGTATCGGCGCGCCCAGCCTTGCCGAATACGCTGGCGACCTCGGGCACGGTCTTGATCAGGCGGTCGGTCTGCTGGAGCAACATCGCGGCCTTCGCGGTCGAGATCCCGGGCAGCGCCGAGGGCATGTACAGCAGGTCGCCCTCGTTCATCTGAGGCATGAACTCGCCGCCGGTTTGAACAATTGGCCAGATGCTGGAGGCGAACACCAGTCCGGCAATGACCAGCGCCTGCTTGGGCCGCGCCAGCACCCAGTCGAGCGCCGGGCGATAGGTGCGGGTCAGCCATCGGTTTACGGGGTTGGAATCTTCGGCAGGGATCTTGCCCCGGATAAGCCAGCCCATCAGCACCGGGACGAGCGTGATCGACAGCAGCGCCGCTCCCGCCATCGCGTAAGTCTTGGTGAAGGCGAGCGGGGCGAACAGCCTGCCTTCCTGTCCCTGGAGCGAAAAGATCGGGATGAATGAGAAGGTGATGATCAGCAGGCTGACAAACAGCGCCGGGCCGACTTCGGCCGCCGCATCGGTGATCACGCGCCAGCGTTCCGCACCGGCCAGGTCGTCCCCCGCGTGGTCGTGCGCCCACCGCTCAAGGTGCTTGTGAGCGTTTTCGATCATCACCACCGCGGCATCGACCATCGCGCCGATGGCAATGGCGATGCCGCCCAGCGAGAGAATATTGGCGTTCAGGCCCTGAATGCGCATCACGATGAACGCGATCAGGATCCCGAGCGGAAGCGTCAGGATCGCCACCAGCGCCGAGCGCGCGTGCCACAGGAACAGCCCGCAGACGAGCGCGACGATGACGAACTCCTCGACCAGCTTGCCGGTCAGGTTCTCGACCGCGCGGTCGATCAGGCCCGAGCGGTCGTACGTGGTGACGATCTCCACCCCGTGCGGGAGGCCGGCCTTGAGTTCGGCGAGCTTGGCCTTCACGCCGTCGATCACATCGCGGGCATTTTTGCCCTGGCGCATGACGATCACCCCGCCGGCCACTTCGCCCTCGCCATTCAGCTCGGCAATGCCGCGGCGCATCTCGGGACCGACCTGGACCGACGCGACGTCGCCCAGCAGCACGGGGATGCCTCCGGCGGCGGCGCGGATCGGCACGGCGCGGAAATCATCGAGAGTCTTGAGGTAGCCGGTCGCGCGGACGACGTATTCCGCCTCGGCCATCTCGACGACCCCGCCGCCGGTTTCCTGGTTGGCGCGCTTGAGCGCCTCGGCAACATCGCCGGCGGTCACGCCGAATGCGGCAAGCCTCTGGGGGTCCACCACGACCTGATACTGCCGGACCATGCCGCCGATGCTGGCGACCTCGGCCACTCCGGGGACGGTCTTCAGCTCGTAGCGCAGGAACCAGTCCTGGATGCTGCGCAACTGCGCCAGATCGTGCTGCCCGCTGCGGTCGACCAGGGCATATTCGTAAATCCACCCCACACCGGTTGCGTCCGGGCCCAGCGAGGCGGTGGCACCAGGCGGCAGGCGACCCTGAACCTGGCTGAGATATTCGAGCACCCGGCTGCGCGCCCAGTAGAGATCGGTGCCGTCTTCGAACAGGACGTAGACGAAGCTGTCGCCGACGAACGAATAACCCCGCACGACCCGCGCCCCGGGGACCGCGAGCATCGTCGAGGTGATCGGGTAAGTGACCTGGTTCTCGACGATCTGCGGGGCCTGGCCCGGATACGTCGTGCGGATAATGACTTGCACGTCGGACAAGTCGGGCAGTGCATCGACGGGCGTGGTCCGAACCGCGGCGATACCCAGCAAAGTCAGGGCCAGCGCGCCGGCCACGACCAGGCCGCGCGCCCTGACCGAGGCGCGGATGATCCATTCGATCATTGGCCCGGCGCCAGCGGTCGCGCCGCAAGCCCGGTCAGGCTGGCTTCGGAATCGAGCAGGAACTGGCCGGAGGCGACCACCTTCTCGCCCGCCGCGAGACCCGCGAGGATCTCGGTCTGCCCGCCGCCTTCGCGGCCGGTGCGGACCTCGGCCGGGCGATACCGACCCTGCCCCGTGGCCAACATGACGATGGTTCGGTCGCCGGTCCGGATCACCGCTTCGCTGGGGACGAGCAACGCCGCGCTTGAATCGCCGCCAAGGGCCACCTGGGCGAACATCCCGGGACGCAGGCGCCGGCCTCGATTGGCCAGCGCGATCCGGACGGTGAGCGTGCGGCTATCGGCCTGCGCTGTCGGCAGAATGGCGATGATGCGGCCGCCGAACGCCTCGCCGGGAAATGCGCTAAGCGTCGCGGTCGCACTCTGGCCAACACGGACCCGACCAGCCTGAGCCTCAGGCAGCGCAGCATTGAGCCAGACGGTGTCGATGCCGGTGACCTGTGCGAGCGTCTGCCCCTGCGCCAGAGTCATGCCCGCGCGCGCATCCACGGTCTGGATCACGCCCGCGATCGGCGAGGTGATTGTCACCGTCCCGTTGGTGCGTCCCGAGCGTTCGACCCCGGAAATCAGCCCGTCGGACATGCCCAGCAGCCTGAGCCGCTGGCGCGCCGCCGCCGTCAGTCCCGGCCTGCCCAGCCGCTTCACCGCCAGAAACTCCGTCTGTGCGCCGCCCCATTCGGGAAGCTGCACATCGGCGAGCGGTGCCCCGGCCGCGATGATGTCGCCCGGCGCGCGCGCGTAGACCCGCGAAACGAAGCCGCCCGACCGCGCCTGAACGATAGCCACATCGCGCTGATTGAAATCGATGCTGCCGGTCGCGCTGATCGGGGAAGCTAGATTGCCGATCTCCGCGGTTGCGACCCGGACGCCCAGGTTCTGCATGGCGGAGGGATCGATTTTAACGCCCGGCGTGGCCACGCCGCCCTCGTCAGCATATTTGGGGACGGTCTTCATCCCCATCGACGACAAGGCAGCGGGGTCCTGGTAGTGCTCCTGCGGCACCATCGGATCATAGTAGTAAAGGACCTTGCGCCCCGAGTTAGGGGCGTCGTCGGTGCCGGGGCGCCCAAGCCAATAGCCCGCGCCTCCCGCAATCAGCACAGCGGCCAGCACGCTCGCGCGCCATCGCGTCGCTGTTGTCGCATCGATCTTCACAGCTGCGCCTCCCCGTAGGTGTAGTTGATCAGCACCGCGTCGCGCGCGACCTCTGCCTCGCGCGCCAGCGCGTCGACTTCGGCTTCCGCCAGCGCGAGCGAAGATAGCAAGGCCGATCCCAGATCGAGCTTGCCGGCGGCATAGCTTGCCTGATCGAGCTCAGCCCGCTGCTTTGCCAGCGGGACCAACGTCGCGCGCGCGTTCAGCAGGCGCTGGTGATGCATCTCGTGATCCGCCAGGTCGGCCGTGAGCGCCGCGGTGGCTTCTCGCCCGGCGGCATCGCGTTCGAACCGGGCCTGCTGGGCCTCGCTCGCACGGGCGGCTATTTTCGGGTCCTGCCTGCGCTTCCCGAAAAAGGGCAGATCGATGCTGACGCCAACCGATACCAAATCGCCAAATGTTGGCTCACGCCGGCCGTAGGACGCGTTGACAGTCCAGTCAGGTCGCTTATCCGCGCGGGCAAGGGTGATCTCAGCGTCGGCGGCACTCGCCCTGGCATTGAGTGTGCGCAAGCGCGGGAGCACATCGATGCTTGCGGAGAGTTGCGCAGCATCGACCTGAGCGGACGGCGGCGCGCCGGCCACTTCGGCCAGCGGATCGCCGGTGTAGCGTACCAGCCGCGCCCGCGCCTTCGCGACTTCGGCCGCCAGTTCGCTCCGCCGGTCGGAGACCGCGGCGCGCAACTGGTCGGGCTCGAGGGCCTGGCTCGGCCGCGCCGAGCCTGACGCCAGCCGCGCCGTGACCGTCGCCTGGAGATCGCCGAGACTGGTGTTGAGCTGTTGCAGCTGGGTCAGCCGCTTCTCGGCGTAATACAGATCGACCCACGACAGTGCCGTTTCCAGCCTCACGGTACGCAGCTCTTCCGCGCTCGCGGCCTCGGCGATCCCGACGTCCGCTCGCGCGCGGTCTGCGCGCGCATGGCGCTTAGCGGGATTGATGAACTGCTGGCTGACGCCCACCGTCGTCATGGTAAAGTTGTCGCGGTGGAAAGTGCCGGCATCGGGGCCGGTGACGGGAAAATCGCGGATGCCGATCTCGAGTGTCGGATCGGGCAGGCGGTCGGCCGCAATTGCCGCCGAACGGGCGGCAGCGGTCCGGGCTTCGCTGGCCTGGAGCGAAGGGGCCTCGCCCACGGCACGCTCGATCGCGCCCTTGAACGTCAACGGTTCGGCATGAAGAGCGGATGGAATGGCTATCGCCAACCCCGCGCCCAGCAAAATGCGCATGATCAAATCACCTCGGCAAAAACACGGCGGAGCGCCAAAATGACCCAAGGTCATTCCGCGCCGGGCGGTTCAGCTAAGGCGTGAGGGGGGATAGGGATCGGGCGGGCTCGAGCGTCCGTAGAGCGCCGCCATTGTGTTCCGCGACCACGCGCGGTCATTTGCAACCGGAACGCGAAGCGGCAATTGGTCATCGTTGCGCAAGGCAAACGCCGCGCATCCCGCCATTGTCAGGCAGGCGGAACCCATATCCTTGCACGGCGCGCTGGGCTTGGCGGCAGGTTTCTGGTCTTGGCTGCAATCCGCCATACTGGCCATTGCGGCGGGACTTTCCATGACCGGTTGACCGCATCGTGGCGCCGTTCCCGCGACAGCCTGGCCCGACAGGCCAAGCAGCGCGCCGAACAGCAGGAAAATGTGGAGCAGGGACCTGAGCACGCCAGTTCGGTACCCGTTTTTCGCGCGTTCGACAATCGCGAGTCCGCTTGAAACGTTAACGCCGGTAGCAATCACCTCGCGCAATGATACTAGCAGGTCACGCTTGCCCGCCGCCTTCGAGCGGGCCGAGCGATCGCCCGATGTCACACGAGCGCGTAATACCGCAGCAGGTTGCCGTCGCTGCGGCGCTCCCCCACCCCGACAAAAACGTGCTTGGTCAGCCAGTCGTGCTTGCCGGTCGGGACTTCGAAAGTCGGTTGGCCGCGCAGGTAATACTCGCCGTGCGCCACCGGTTCCCCGTCGGCAAATGCCCAGTCGCGCAATCGGCTCATGGTATCGGGCCGGCGGCCCCACAGAAACCCCTTGTTGGTCAGCAGGATCAGCGTGCCGTCGTCTTCCTCGAGCAGATAGCGAGCATCGAACACCGCCACGTCGTCGGGCCGGAAGTAGGCGTAATCGCCGCCCGAGCCGGGCACCGCACGGCCCCTGAGCAGCGGCCCCGCGAAGGTCCCGCCGCTGACCAGCACCGCACTGCGGTTGCCGCCGCTCGGCACGTTGGCAAGCGTATAGACCTCGGGAAAGGTCAGCCGCACTTCCATCACGAATTCGAGCCGCGGGTTGTCGATGGCCGAATACGGGCCCGCGAACGGCGTGGTATCGTTGAAATCGGGCATCAGCGAAGCTCCAGCAGGCCGCCATCGACGAACAGGTTGGCGCCGGTGATGAAACTGGCGTCGTCGCTGGCAAGGAACAGCACGGCGCGGGCCACTTCGTCGGCCTCGCCCATGCGGTGCATCGGGATGTTGTCGATCATCATCTGCTTTAGCCCGGCGACCGCTTCCTCGCTCATGCCCGGGTTGCGATGGAGTAGCGGCGTGTCGATCGGCCCCGGGCTGACCATGTTGAGGCGGATGCCTTCGGCGACCAGTTCCTTGGCGAACACTTTCATCGCCATGTACAGCCCGCCCTTGGCGGCGGCGTACGTGCCGTTGCCCGCCAATGCGCCATGCGCCCCGATCGAGCCGGTGACGACGACCGCCCCGCCCCGCCCCATGATCCGTAGCGCCTTCTGCAACGCGAACACGCAGCCTTTGAGATTGACGGCATGGACGTGATCCCAATCCTCGGGCGTTATGCCCCGCAGCGGGGCGAACCCGCCGACCCCGGCATTGATATACAGCACGTCGATCCGGCCGTCGGTCGCTTCGACCTGGCGGACCACGCTGTCGCTCGCGGCGATGTCCACGATGTCGGAGCGATAGCCGCGGCTGCCGGGAATGGCGGCGAGTGCCGCATCGATCGTCGCCTGGTCGCGGCCGGTCAGGTGGACCGACGCGCCTTCCACCGCGAATGCGCGCGCCGCCGCGAGCCCGATCCCGCTGTTGCCGCCGAGCACCAGCACGACTTTGTCGTCGAAGCGCATCGCCATTCCTAAAACCGCCCGAGTGGGTTGGGGCCGCCGTCGGCAACCTCCTCGATCACATCCCAATGCTCGGCAATCAGGCCGTTCTCGAGGCGAAAGATGTCGATCACTGCCCAGCCCGCATCGTCCGGCCAGCGGCGCACATGGTAATGCACCGTCACGTAATCGCCGTCGACGAAGGCGCGCTTTACATCATGCACCGCGTCTGGCGTCTTCGCCCGGATCGTGTCGAGGAACCGCTTGAGCCCGGCGCGTCCCGGTTCAGCGAGTGAGCTGTGCTGGATGTAGCCGGGCGCGATGAAGCGATCGACCGGGGCCGAGTCCATCGGGCCTAGTACCTGAACAAACAGCTCGAGCACTAGCGCGAGGTTGGCTTGTTCCGCGGGCGTCCTCATGCCGCTACCTCGGCGGGCACGTTGGCGGGGGGCAAGCTGCGGCCCTTGATCAGATCGGCCGCCTTTTCGCCAATCATGATGCACGGCAGGTTGGTGTTTCCGCCCGGCACCGTCGGCATGACCGAGGCATCGGCCACCCGCAGCCCCTCGACCCCGATCACGCGCAACTCGGCATCGACCACGCTGCGCGCGCCCATCCCCATCGCGCAGGTACTGGTCGGATGCTGCGCGCAATAGCAGGTCGCGCGGATGAACGCGTCGAGCTCGTCGTCGCTTTGCACCGCCTCGCCCGGCATCCGTTCGCCGGCCAACAAGGCGCCCATCGGCGGAGTTCGATAAATGCGCCGCGCGGTGCGGATCGCGCGGCGCATCTGCTCACGGTCGGCGTCCTCGGCCATGAGGTTGAGCGTGACCGCCGCGATCCCGCGCGGGTCGGCGCTCTTCAACTCGACCCACCCGCGGCTTTCGGGATGGAGCTGGACCAGTCCGGCCCAAAACACGTGGTCCTGCTGCGCGCGGATGCCGGGAAACCACGGCATCGCATCGAACCGTATCGGATTGACCATGATCTGCAGGTCGGGCCGTTCGAGATGCTCGGCGGTGCGGATGACCACGTTGCAGGAATTGACCTGCGTCGCCATCGGCCCCGTGCCGGTCACCGCCCAGCGCAGGGTGTTGAGCGCAATCTTGTCCCACCGCAGCTGGTTGAGGAACGTGACTTGCGCCCGGGCGTCGAACTCGAGGCTGGCCGTCGGATGTTCCTGCAAGTTGCGGCCCACCCCGGGGCTGTCGTGCAGCACCGCGATTCCGTGGCTGGCCAGATGCGCCGCCGGGCCGATGCCCGACAGCATCAGCAGCTGGGGCGAATTGTAAGTCCCGCCCGACAAGATCACCTCGCGGCGCGCCCGCAGCACCTTCACCTCGCCGCCGGCATCGATCTCGACGCCAACACACCGCTTGCCTTCGAACACCAGCCGGCGGACCAGCACGCCCGAGCGGACGGCGAGGTTGGGCCGCGCCATCGCGGGTTTGAGATAGGCGGTCGCCGCGCTGACCCGGCGGCCCCGGCGGTCGACCGTCTGTTCGCCGCGCGCGAACCCTTCGGGGCGGTCGCCGGCGAGATCGTCGCTGGTGGCAAATCCCGCCGCCGCGGCGGTCGCCATCATCTCGTCATGAAGCAGATGCGGCGAATCGATCGGCCGCACCGCCACCGGGCCGCCCGCGCCGTGATAAGGCCCGTCACCGCGCCACGAATCCTCGGACTTGCGGAAATAGGGCAGCACGTCGGCGTAGGACCAGCCGGTGGCGCCCATCTGCGCCCACTGATCGTAATCGCGCGGATGCCCGCGCATGGCGAACATCCCGTTGATGCTGCCCGAACCGCCGATCACCCGGCCGCGCGGCAGCGGCAAGCGGCGCCCGTCGAGATGCGGCTCGGGCTCGGTCAGGTAAGGCCAGTTGAAGCGCGGATCGGGCATCGCCTTGAGGAACGCGAGCGGCATCCTGAGGTAGAGGTGATCGTCACGCCCGCCCGCTTCGACGAGCAGGACCGAAGTGCCCGGATCCTCGCTCAGCCGCGCGGCGACCACGCAGCCCGAGCTCCCCGCACCGACGACAATGTAGTCGAATTGATCGTCCGCCACGCCGCCTCCCCGCGAGGATGCTAACGGTCGTTAAGATAGCGCGCAAGCTCAGTAGGCGATGCGTGGATTTCCACCGGCGCGCGCCAGCATGCCCGCGCGGGCCCCACCCGACGCGCGATAGAGCGCGATGCGAGCGAACAGCTGCTCCTGGCTCGCCAGCACCGCGGCATCCTCGGCGTCGTTTTGCAGTTGCTGCGCATCGAGCACACTCAGCAGGTCTTCTTCGCCTTCTATGTATCTCAGGTTGGCCAGCCGTGCGGTGGCCTGCGCCTGGATGACGGTCTGGTCCACCAGGCGGGCGCGCTCCGCCGATCGGTCAATGGCGCCGCGGGCGTCTTCGGTTTCCTTGAGCGCCGCCAGAATTGTCTGGCGGTACCGCTCCACCGTTTCGACCTGCACGGCTGAGGCATAGGCAAACTGGCTTTCCAGTTTGCCGCGGCTGAAGATCGGCGCCAGCAACGCCGAGCCGAGGGTGACGGCCTTCGACAACGGGCCAGTGATGACATTGCCGACCAATCCCGAAAGGCTGACCGACACGGCCGGATAAAAGCTCGCTCGGGCCGCGCCGACATCGCCGTTGGCGGCGGCGACCAGCGCTTCGGCGGCGGCAATGTCGGGCCGTGCCGCCAGCAGCGCGGCCGGAGCCGGCGGGGCCAGATCGGGCCGCTGCAGATCGCTCAAACGGCCAGCGGCCAGCTCGAACCGGGGGGCCTCCTCCCCCGCCAGCAGGGCCAGCGCGGTGCGCGTTTGATCGAGCGCCTGAGCGAGGCGCGACTGCTGTTCGCGCAAGTTGAGTAGGCGGATCGACTGCAGGCCAAGGTCGACTTTGGTTGCCGCCCCTTCATCGACCCGCACGCGCACGATTCGTTCGAGCTCGGCCGCGCGCACGATGCTGGAATCCAAAATTGCGACCCGAGCCGCAAGCGCGGCACGCTGGACGAAGGCACTGGCGACATCGCTTTCGACCGCGAGCCGGACCGCATCGGTTTCAAGTTGCGCGGCGTACGTCCGGGCCTGCGCAGCCGTGCGCTCGGCCCGAAGCTTGCCGAACAGGTCGAGGTCCAGATCGACGTCGAGCCGGGCAAATGCATCGCGAAAATCTGGCAGCGTTGCGGCCACTTTGCGCTCGCGACTTGCCCCGGCGGACAGCGACACGCCAGGCAGAGAAGTCTGGCGCGCGGCGCGCAACAGGGCCGAGGATTGGGCCACACGCGCGGCCGCGATCGCGATGTCGGGATTGTAGGCCAGAGCACGGTCGGTCAGCCGGGCGAGCTCAGGCGACCCGAGCAAGGTCGCCAACGGCGCGGCTGCGACGCTGCCTGTATCCAGCGCGTGCGCGCTCCAGCTGTCCGACGCGAGCACCGGGAGGGGTTCAAGCCGGAGCGCGGGCGCACACCCGCTGGCCGCCAATGCGGCGGTCGCGACACACAGGGACAAGCGGGAGCCTCGCATTCGCTGCGCCTACACCACAGCGGTTATGATTTGGTTGCGCGGCGCGCGGCGAGGGGGCCGGCGTGGTTCACGGCCGGTTTACATTGTTTTGAGGCTTTGCCGGTATCGCCCGCGGAGTGACGGAAGCACTATTCAGACAGCAGGTCATCGAAGAGGGCCGCAACCGGCTGACCGGAACGGTGATCGCCGCGGTGCCGCCGTCGGCGCGCCTGTACACACGTCTGGTGGCGGTTGCGGCGGCGGCGCTGGTCGCGCTGGTGGCCTTTAGCAGCTTCACGATGACCGCCGATGTGCGCGGGATCGTGTCCTACGATGCCGGCGTGGCGCGCGTCTATCCGCGCGAAGCCGGCAAGGTTTCCGCGATTCATGTGCACGAAGGCAGCCGGTCGCGAAAGGCCAGCCGCTTGTTACGCTGACCTTGGCGCAAGGCCAGGGTGGCTTGGGCGAGCAGTTCGCGCAGATCGGCAACCAGAACAGCGAACTCGGCCGCCAACTGGACCTGACCGCAGCGCAAGCGGGTGCCGAGGTCGCGTTGCTCGACCAGCAGGCCAGCGGCTCGGCGGCGACGATCGCGTCGCTTGAACGCCAGCGTGCGTTTGCCGGCGACCAGATCCGCTTGGCCGAATCGGCCGCGCGCCGCGCCGAGCGGCTGGCCGCGCAAGGCGCGGGAACGCAGCGCCAGGTCGAGGACGGACGGTCCGCCCTACTCGCCCGCCGCGCCGAATTCGAAACGCTCGGAGACCAGCTGATCGCCCAGCGCACGGCGCTGCGTACTGCCCAGTCGGAGCGCACCCGCCGACAGCTCGAGGATCAGCGCGCGCAGTCGCTGTTGCAGGGCCAGCGCGCTCAACTGGCTGAGCAGCAGGCCCAGCTGTCGCGTACCGACCAGGTTGTGCTGACATCCCCGATCGGCGGAGTTGTCGGCGACGTGGCCGTGCAGATCGGGCAGCAATCCGCGCCCGGCCGGTCCGCTGTGTCGGTCATCCCGACCGGGAGCCGGCTTGAGATCTGGCTGTACGCGCCCAGCAAGGCGGTCGGCAACGCCCGGCCCGGCCAGCGGGTGCGGTTGCAGTTCGATGCCTTTCCCTACCAGAAGTACGGCTCCGGCCTCGGCGTGGTCACCGCCATTGCCAAAGTGCCGACCGATCCCGGCAATCTCGATCCCGGGCTCAACCTGACCGAGCCGGTATTCCGCATCCGCGTCCGAATCGACCGCTTGTCCGCCGGCTCGCGCATCGACACCGCCGCGCTGCGCCCCGGCATGACGCTCAACGCCAAGCTCGAAACCGAACGCCGCAGCTTGTGGCAGATTCTGCTCGGCCCAGTCACGGAGGGCCTCCGCTGATGGCGCCGGCATGGCCTTGGAACCCCGGCATCCGGCCGGTGCTGCAGTCGGAAGCGGCCGAGTGCGGGCTCGCCTCGGTGGCGATGATCGCGCGGTTCCATGGCCACCGGGTGGACCTGGCCGGCCTGCGCCGGCGCTTCCCCACGTCGATCAAGGGCATGACGCTGCGGCAGATGATCGATGTCGCCAGCGACCTCGAGCTGTCGGCGCGGCCGGTGCGGCTCGAGATCGACGAGTTGAGCCAGCTGCGCCTGCCCGCGATCCTGCACTGGGACCTCAACCATTTCCTGGTGCTGGAGCGCGCCGACAATGACGGCGTGTGGCTGCTCGATCCGGCGCGCGGCCGGCGACGGATGACCCTGGCCAAGTTTGCGCGCCACTTCACCGGCGTCGCGCTTGAGCTGATCCCGACCGCCGACTTCAGGCCGATCGAGGCGCGTGTCCGCACCCGCCTGAGCGACTTGTGGAGCCGCCTGAGCAATTATCGCTCGGCCGTGTGGCAAGTGGTGGTGCTGTCGCTGATCGTGCAGGTGACCGCGTTGACGGTACCGCTGTTCATCCAGCTGGTGATCGACGACGGCGTCAACCAGGGCGAGGCCAGCCTGCTGACGCTGCTGCTGGTCGGGTTCGGAATGATCTACGCGCTCCAGGCGGTCAGCCGGATGCTGCGCAGCTGGGTGACCTTGTGCCTCGGCGAGGCGCTGACCTTCCAGCTCGCCGGCAACGTCGTGCGGCACCTGTTGCGCCTGCCGATGAGCTGGTTCGAGCGGCGCCATGTAGGCGATATTCTTTCCCGCGTGGGCTCGATCCAGCCGATTCAGGCGCTGCTGACGCGCGGAGTGGTCGATGCGGCGATCGATTCGACCCTGCTGGTCATGACCCTGCTGGTGATGCTGGTCATTAGCGTACCGCTGACCGCGATCGTGTTCGCGTGCACCGTCGCATACCTGATCCTCAGCCAGTTGTTCTATCCGGCGCTGCGGGCCCGTTCCGAAGAGGAGATCGTCGCCCGGGCGCAGGCGGAATCGTTCCAGATGGAAAGCTTGCGGGCGATGCGCGCGATCAAGCTCCACGGATTCGAGACGATGCGGGAAAGCGGCTGGCGCAATCGTTACGCCGAAGTGATCAGCGCGACCTACAAGTCCGAGATGATCCGGCTGAGGCTGGGTTTCGCCGAGGACTCGATCTTCTCCGCCTCGTTCCTGCTCACGGTCTATTTCGGCGCGCTGGCGGTGATCGACCAGAAGCTGACAATCGGTCTGTTGCTGGCGTTCCTGTCCTATCGCAGCAGCTTCGCCGCCAGCGCCACGTCGCTGGTTGGGCAGTGGCAGAAATGGCGCCTGATCGGCCTGCATCTTGAACGCTTGTCCGACATCGTCGGCGAGCAGAAGGAAGTGTTCGCCGCCGCCAGCGTCGCCAGCGGCACCCGCGGCACAGCCCCGGCGATCCGCGCTGTCGACCTGACGTTTGCGTACGACGCGGGTGAGGCGCCGGTCCTCGAACGCGCGAATTTCGAGATTCCCGCTGGCGCAATGGTCGCGATCGTGGGGCCCTCCGGCGCCGGCAAGACCACGCTGATGCGCCTCCTGCTGGGGCTGCTGTCACCACACTCGGGCACGATCGAAATCGATGGCTTGCCGTTGGGCGCGGCGACGATGGCCGGGTGGCGGCAGCGGGTCGGCGCTGTGATGCAGGATGATTACCTGCTGTCCGGCACGCTGGCAGACAACATCGCGTTCTTTTCCGCCCGGCCCGATCAGGGCCGCGTCGAGGCCGCCGCGCGGTTCGCGCGCATCCACGACGACATCGTCAAGATGCCGATGGCCTATCACAGCCTGATCAGCGACATGGGTGCCGCGCTGTCGAGCGGGCAGCGCCAGCGTATCCTGCTGGCGCGCGCTGTACCGCCGGCCCGACGTGCTGGTGCTCGATGAAGGCACCGCCAACCTCGATGAGCATACCGAAGGCATGATCGCGCGCGGCATCGCCGGGCTGACCATGACGCGTATCGCCATTTCGCACCGGCCGGCGCTGGTCGCCTGCGCGGATATCGTGCTCCACGTCGAAGGCGGCAATGTCGAGCGCATCGAGAAAGCCTTCCGCACCCCGATCAGGGCCGCTTCGTGACCGCCATCCCGCCGCTTGCCCTCAATCCCGAGCTGGACCGAACGGCGCTCGCCGCGGCGTACCGCGCGACCGGGCGTATCCGCATCCAGCGCCTGCTGACCGCAGGCGCGCCCGAACTGTATCATTACCTCGACGACGCCGACCACTGGATCCAGGTACTTAACAAGAACGGGGGCGCGCACAAATTGCCCGTCGCTGCGTGGCAGGCACCGCGTTCTCGCCGGCGCCCGCTGATCGAGCGCGAAATCTACGACCGTGCGCGCGACGGCTTCCAATACAGCTACGCCGCGCTCAGGGTTCCGCAAGCAGGCGAGCGTAGCGCCGACCCGGTCCTCAACGCCATAGCGGCGCTGATGAAAAGCGCCGAGATGATCGCGTTCCTGGAACAAGTGACCGGGATCGACGAACCGCAGTTTGTCGACGGACAGGTCACCGCCTACGGCCAGGGCGATTTCCTGACCGGACACGACGACGCGCTTACCGGTTCGCGCCGCAAGTCCGCGTTCGTGTTCGGCCTGACCCCGCAATGGCGCCCGGAATGGGGCGGCCTGCTGCTGTTCCACGAACCTGGCCAAATCGAAATCAGCGGCATGGTCCCGCAGTTCAACACGCTCGACCTATTCTCGGTGCCGCGGTTCCATTCGGTGAGCCAGGTCACCCGCGCGGCCCCGCGGCGGCGCTTCTGCGTGACCGGGTGGCTCGCCGACTGAGCCGTCAGACCGCAGTCGAACTGCCGCTGCGGACCTTGATTTCGACTTCGACGACGCTTTCCATGCGCTTGGTCATCAATTGCTTGGCGAGGCGCGGGTCGAAAAAGTCCCGCAGAATTGGGGGCCGCTTGGCGGCGAAATAGAACTCGGGATCGGCGGCGACGGTTTCGCTGGCGGCCAGGCGCAGCTCGTCCTTGCGCGTGACATGTTCGATCACGCACCAGGCGTGAGTTATCCCGGCGCTGCGCAGCGCGTAGGACCGGTGGTAGCCGTTCTCCAGCACTACCCGGGCGCCGCTGCGGATGCCGCTCAGAAAATTGGCGCCGAAACCCACGCCCACGCCGAAGAACGCGGCGACCGGTCCTGACCCTCCGGCATGGACCAGCTCGTCGGCGCGCAGCAGCCGGGGCGCATGCTCGCGGAAATCGGTCGATGGCGAGGTGAACTGATAGCGGTGGGCGCCCAGCCGGCGGATCGCGACCGGCGGCAACTCGCGTTCGGTCGGCAGGCAGAACCGGAACAGCTCCGATGGGCTGGGATCCGGGCCGAGGCGAGCGGCGATCATTCCGGCAAAACCGTTTTCAACGTGCAACTGCGACACCACCAGCTTGTCGAGTTCGACCAGCTCGATGGTGTAGGGCAAGTTGTCGAACGCGGCGCGGAACCAGGGGTTTTGCTCGAGCTCGGCCGACAGCCGGGCGAGCCGCTTGTCGAGCGGCCGACACTCGATCGTGTCGGCGATACCAGCCTCGTGCTGTTCCAGCTCGTAGTAAATGTCGTTGGCCGTGCGCCATTCGGCGGTCAGCGCGCGCGGATCGGCCTGCTCACCCCCACACACCTTGGTTTCAAAAAATGCCAGGTAATCGCGCAAGTGCGGCTGCCCGAGCAGCCACAACAGCGGCACCTGACCGGTATCGGCATCGGCGTTTGGCGGAGCTTGGCGCGCTTTTGCGATGGACATGGTGCGGTTCTTAGCAGACCGGCGTTACTCAAAAGTAAGGGCGGGGAGTGACCCCCGCCCTTGAATGCTACGCTGGCGCGCCGGTTGGCGCGCGGTAAGCTCAGCAGTAGCCCTTCGACCCGTGCTTACGGCTCTTGTGGGTCTTGGACTTCTTGGCCTTGGTGGCCTTCGACTTGTGGCTCTTCGAACCGCTGTCGCATGACGGGGGCGTCGGCGAGCAAGCAAGTCCGCCGCCACCGGCGCCATAGACTGCTTCCAGCTCGTTGAGGTTAAGATCGCGCATCGTGTTTCTCCAGGTTCTGAGCAGGCAGGTGCGCCTGTCAGAAGAAGCTGGCGGAGAACGGCGCCCCTGTCGGTATACAGACATGGTTAAAATGCTAACCGCTTCGGTTTGGAATATCTTTCCGCGCAAGTCTGACACGCAGTGGGAGGCGGCGTATCGCGGCTCTTTCGCACTTGCGGTAAGTTCACATATTTGAAAGAACGCGCTTTCAATTTGAGGCCCCGCCGTGATGATCGCCAGTTCACTTCCCGCAAGGCTCGCCGCGGGCGCGGAAAGCAGCCGCTGATGGCCGAAGCGCCCTCTAGCCAGGTAAAGTCGGCCACCCGTACGCTCGACATCATCGAACACGTCGTCGCCCGCGGCCGCCCGCTTGTGGCGCAGGAAATCGCGGTCGCGCTGGGCATCCCGGTGTCGAGCCTATCGTACTTGCTGGCAACACTGGTGGAGCGCCATTATCTGGTGCGCGACGGGCGCCGGTACTCCGCCGGTCCCGGGCTCGATCGGCTGCAGGCCAAGGGCGGCGGGCTGAGCCTGGCCGAGCTGGCTGGCCCGCTAGTCCGCACGATCCGGGTCCAGCTGAACGAGACGACCAGCTTTTTTGTGCGCAGCGGCTGGGAAGTCGAAGCCATCGTGACCGAATCGAGCGAACAGGCGCTGCGCTATTCGATCACGACCGGCCAGCGGCTGCCGCTGCACGCGCTGGCCGGCGGCAAGGCGCTGCTGGCCACGCTGTCAGAGGACGAGCTCGAACGCTACCTCGCGCAAAGCGAGCGCGTTCGCTTCACACCATCGACGGTTACGTCGGAAAAAGCGCTCCGCCGCGAAATGGTTGAGATCCGGCGGACCGGCTTTGCGTTGACCGACGAGGAGTTTTCGCTCGGCATCCGCGGGATCGGCCGCGTCGTCACCGTCGGCGGACAACCGGTCGGATCGTTGTCGGTCGGTATTCCCAAGGCGCGCTTTGACGCAGGCATGCAGGCCCGCGCCGTGGAATTGCTGTTGCGGGCCAGCGAGGCGCTCGAAGCGGCCTAGCGTCCGATCATGGCCGGTGGGCCAGCGATCTGCCGCGGCGGCAACGTCCATGCATCTGGCGCGGCCTTGGCGGCCGCTTTGGGCGCGGCGGCCGGGTCAGGTTCAACGAGACTCGGAACAGCCGGGTCGGGCGGCAGGCCGAGCATCTCGACCGAGACCCGGCGATAAACCTTGCCGGCTTCGAACGGCCCAAGCTGCGTGGTGGATGGAACCCGCACCAGCGTGAACGGGGCCAGACCGGTGTCGGCATAGATCATCTCCACCCGGTCGGCGCCGAGCAGATGGAAGCGGAATTTATCGGGCACCGCGCGCGGGCGATTGTCGGGAAAGGTCAGTTCGGCCCACGCGCCGATCGACTTGCCTTCGTTCGCAACGATTTCGACGGTTTCGTCGCTGAAGCGCGAGAAGCTGTCGCCGGTGCTGGCGAAGGATTTGGCCCGCACCCAGGTGCCCGCCCAGTCGTCGCCGGTGCGCGCGACATCGAAACGGAACACGGTCGCCCCGTCGACCTTTAGTGCCCAGGACCCGGCCAGCGTGGCCGCCGGGCGGGCCTCGGACTTGGTTGGAAGGGATTGGGCAGCCGCGGGCAGCGGCACGGCCACGGCGAGGAGGATGAGGGCGAGGCGCTTCATGATGCTGCGCTACCTAGCGCAAGGTGTTCGCCGGCTTAACAAAAAAGGGCGGCCCGTGCGGACCGCCCTCTCGTAGTTGGAAGCGCCAGCGTTATGCGGGCACGGTGGTTGACGCGCCGACGCCGGTCTGACGCCACGAATCGGCATAGGCATCGCGCGCGGTTTCGGAATAGGGCACCGGGCTGACGATGGCCTTGATCTCGACTTGCTCGTGCGGCTCGACGGTCGGCTTGGACGTGCCGCCGTCCGGCTCGCCCCACACCAGCGTCACTTCCTTGCCCATTTCGACATGGGCGGGGTCGATCATCGCCAGGCTGAGCATGCGGCCTTCGTTGGAGCTGTAGCCGATCCAGGTCGACACCCCGATGACCTTGCCGTCGACCTTTACCTGGTCGAATGGATGCATCGAGTAGACCGCGCTCGGGAATTCGAAGAACTTCGCCTTGCTGCCGCCCTTGGTGAACATCGAGCTCATCACGCGCATCACGTCGGCATTGTCGAGCGCCAGCGTAACCTTTGTCTTGTGCGTTTCGCCGGCCATCCGCTCGAGCGCCTCGCGGCCCACGAACTCATGGTCGAACTTGACGATGTGGCCGTAACCGATGTCCCACGGGGTCAGATAGTAACCCTCGATGCTGTCGGGCACATAGCTCCCGCCGATCGAGCACATCCCGGCATAGGACTTGCCCGAAGCCCACGTGCGGTAATCCTTCATCATCTGGCTGTCGCCGGTGAAGGTTGCGGGCAGCGGCGAGGGGAGCCAGCCCGATTCGAGCGTGTTGGACGAATAGGCCCGGCCGCCGACCAGCGTCAGTCCGTCGTTCTTGCCGGCCTCGACCAGCGCAGCGTGGACCGCGGCGTAATCGTCCCACGGGCCGAACAGTTCGTAGCCCGGCTGGCCGGCCATGCCATGGCGCAGCGCGATCACGTCCTGGCCGCCAATGTCGATGTGGGCCATGTTGAAGAACTTGAGATCAGGGGCCTGCTGACCCATCGCGGTGCTCAGGATCTTCATCGCGTTCGGGCCCTGGAGCTGGAAGCGATAGTTCTTGCGCTTGCCGTCGGTCCGCAGCGCGGTGCGCTCGTCACGCTCGACCGTTACGTCCCACTTCTTGCCGTCGTGGCCATACTGGGCGTGGAATTCGACCCACTCGATCGCGGGGGCGCGGCCGACCAGGCTGAACTCGTTTTCGGCCAGGTAGAACAGGATCACGTCGCCGATCACGTAGCCATCGGGGGTCACCGGCACGAACTGCTTGGCCTTGTTGACGGCGAAGTTCTTGAA
>JBDSUJ010000102.1:0-18958 GCA_039927815.1 Croceibacterium sp.
GTGGCATCAAGCCAGCAAAGCAGAATGGAACCCAGCTCGCGGATACCATCAGGGCCAGCGGTCGATGACCGCACCAACAGGCCGGACAGAAGACTGCACCCGACCCACGCCACTGCATAATTTTACACTTGCAACGCGGGAGCCATCCACCCAAGACTCTCGGAAGATTTCCTTGTACTGCCGCTTCAGCTTGTCCAATCGACGGCCCGCCGCTCGAGAACGGCCGCAGCCCTTGCCAGAACTTCGATATCCGCGGCTACCACCTCGAGCGCCGCGATCGTCTCGCGCCGGTTGACGGCGCTAGTGCTGACGATCGCCCCGACATTCGCATCCTCCACGATCATCCCGATCACCGTGCACAGCCGATCGACCAGATCTTCCACATCACGCATGGGCACCTCCGCCCCATGACGTCCCAGATTAACAGGCGAAGTCGATCCGCAGCTTTTCGGAACCTGCGGAAGGTGTTGTGAGGGACGCAATCCATTGGACTTCAAGTTGGAACGAAGCATTGGTGTTGGCGTGAAGAACAGCGGGCCCGAGCCGCTTCTGCCCCGACCAGCACGACTGGCGGGGCCTTGGGTGGTAGGAGCGACATTATGCCGCTCCGATCAGGCGACAAGCCCATGCCTTGCATAGCCAAAACCGAACCCACCCCGGCCCCGACCAGCACGATCGCCCAGGTCATCGCATTGCTGAACCGTGACCAGGGCGCGACGCTCGCCGAGCTGGTCGCCGCCACCGGCTGGCAGCCGCACACCAGCCGCGCTGCGCTGACAGGGCTGCGCAAGAAGGGCCATGCGCTGCTCAAGGACAAGCGCGACGAAGTAACCTGCTACTGCATCGGAACGGCCGTCTAATGACCAACCGCCGTGACATGCTCAATGCCGATCTGGCTGCGCTAACGACCTGTTCGCCAGCGCAGCTTCGCGAGCAGTGGACCAAGGTCACCGGCAAGGCCCTCCCGCGGGTCAGCCCGGCCCTCTTTCGTCTGGCGTTGGGCTACGAACTGCAAGCCAAAGCACTCGGCGGCCTCTCCCGGACCAGCCAGCAACGCCTGGCGCAGCTCACCGCCGCCAAAACACGAACTCGTAACACCGTCCCGGGTATGCGGCTGGTGCGCGAGTGGCATGGCACGGTTCATATCGTCATCGTCGCAGACGATGGCGCCATCCGCTGGAATGAGCGCGAGTGGCAGAGCCTGAGTGAGATCGCGCGGGCCATTACCAGCACGCGCTGGTCGGGCCCGGCATTCTTCGGCCTCAAGGCGCGAACGACCAAGGACCGGAGGCTGGCGGCATGAAGAAGATTCGCTGCGCGATCTACACCCGTAAGTCGAGCGAGGAGGGTCTCGAACAGGATTTCAACTCACTTCACGCCCAGCGCGAAGCCTGTGCCGCGTATGTGCTGAGCCAGGCGAGCGAAGGCTGGTCATTACTGCCGGGCGACTATGACGACGGCGGGATCTCGGGCGGGACGCTCGAGCGGCCTGCGCTCAAGCGGCTCCTGGCGGACATCGTGGACGGCAAGATCGATATCGTGGTGGTTTACAAGGTCGATCGCCTCACGCGCTCGCTGCTCGACTTCTCCAAACTGGTCGAAGCGTTCGACAAGGCCGAGACCAGCTTTGTCTCGGTGACCCAGTCGTTCAACACCACTACCAGCATGGGCCGGCTCACGCTCAATATGCTGCTTAGCTTCGCGCAGTTCGAGCGCGAGGTTACCGCTGAGCGTATCCGCGACAAGATTGCGGCTTCAAAGGCGCGGGGAATGTGGATGGGCGGAACTCCACCGCTGGGTTACCGCCCCGATGGGCGCACCCTGGCGATCGTCGAGGCCGATGCAGTGGTGGTGCGCAACATCTTCGCCCGCTACCTCGATCTTGGTAACGTCCGGCTGCTGTACCACGCGCTGATCGAGGATGGTGTCGGCGTTCCAAAGCGCCAGGCTTCAACCGGGCGCCTCATGGGCGGTTGCGCGTTTACCCGCGGTCAGCTCTACAAGATCCTCAGCAACCCGATTTACCTCGGCGAGATCCATCACCAGGGCCGCGCCTACAAGGGTCTCCATGCCCCCTTGATCGAGCGCAATGTGTGGGATGGAGCACGAGCCCGGCTTAGCGAAAATCTCCAGGGCGACCGCGCGGCCAACATCGTCAAGTCGCCAAGCCTCCTCGCCGGGCTGATCATCGATGAGGCGGGCAAGCCGCTGGTCGCGACTCACGCCTGCAAGGGTAAGGTGCGCTATCGTTACTATGTCAGCCGGGCACTCCAGCACGATCCCGATGCGACCTTGACCTGTGGCATGCGCATTCCAGCGCGCGAGCTGGAGGCCGCGGTGGTGGAACGCCTGGCGGAGGCACTAGGCGATCCGCTCGCGTTGCTTGCCAGTGCAGCGATCGCACCCGCGCCTGACCAGGTGCGCGCCGTGATCGAGCGCGCGGATAAGCTGGCCGCAGCAGTCCGGGCCAAAAACTCGCCGCTGATCCGCAAGCTGGTGGCACGGGTGCGGGCAACACCGCAGGAGGTCGGAATCGAAATCGCGGCCGCAGAACTCGCCAAGGGACTTGCCCTCAACTTTCCCGACGCCAGCCATCCAATCGTTGCGCTGAGCTCCTCAGTACGCCTGACGCGCACCGGGCGCGCTGTTCGTCTGATCCATGCCAATGGTCGCGCCGCGACCGCGGGCACGCCCGACCCTGGTCTCATCATGCTGTTGCTCAAGGCCCGCGAATGGTGGGCGCTGCTTGCCTCCGGCGAGCACGACATCGCGACGATTGCAAAACGCGAGAGCATCAACGATTCCTGGCTGTCGCGGGTGATCCGTTTGAACTTCCTCGCCCCGGGAATAGTAGAGTCCATCCTCGCAGGGGCTCAGCCGGCAATGCTCAGCTCAGCCCGGCTGCGCAACGCAGATTTCCCGATAGAGTGGGAGCGTCAGCTGGCTGCCTTCAGTTAGGAAGCATTTCGAAGAAATCGTCGGGCGGCGCCTCGGCGCCGCCTTCTCGTTCGAGCCGCGCCCAGGCGCGCAACACAATGGGCCAGCATTCGATTCCGTACTGCGCACATGGCCTGCGGAGAAAGTGGCCACATCCGCCCACGATAGGGCCTCGGCTTTGCTCTCCGCAGACCGGTCAGCGGGCGAAAGGGCGCGGAACTGCGCGCTTCCTGTGGGAAAGGGAAATCCTTCTATATCAATGACTTATGCTTGGCGGAGAGGGTGGGATTCGAACCCACGTTACGGTCTCCCGTAAACCGCATTTCGAGTGCGGCGCATTCGACCACTCTGCCACCTCTCCGCGAGGGCGAATGGACGCCGCTGGTGCGCCCGGCCGGTAAGAGCGCGGCGGTTAGCGGATGCACTCCGCCTTGCCAACCCCTCGCCCGCGCTCGGATCGGGGATTGCTGCAGACGATACCTTGCCGCGCGCCGATCGGTTTCTATATTCGCCATGCCATGGACCGTTCGCAGTTCTATTCGCCGCAAGCCGGCCGCCAGATCGATGCGCCGCGCCATGCCGTGGCAAGCTTTGCGATCGGCGATGTGGTGCGACACAAGGCATTCGCCTTTCGCGGGGTTATCTTTGATATCGACCCGGTCTTCGCCAACAGCGAGGAATGGTATCAATCGATCCCGGAAGCGGTCCGTCCGCGAAGGGATCAGCCGTTTTACCACCTGCTTGCCGAAAACGACGAGTCGGCCTACGTGGCCTACGTCAGCCAGCAGAACCTGCTCGAAGATGGCGACAGCGGGCCGGTCGATCATCCATCGCTGGCCCAGCTGTTCGAAGACTTCGACGCCGGGCGATATCGCTTGCGCCGCACGCTCACGCACTAGCTCTTGAGCTTCCAACCGCTTCGCAGAATGCGGTAAGTGACAACGCCAAGCAGCAGGTTGAGCAGCCCGATCCCGGCGGCCGCGAGCAGCACATCGTGCGTGGAATTGCCGATGTCGCTGCTGCCGAGGAAGCCAAAGCGGAACCCTGAGATCAGGTAGAAGAACGGGTTAAGCCGGCTGATCGTCTGGAATGTGGGCGCCAGGTTGTGGATCACGTAGAACGTGCCCGACAGCAGCGACAGCGGCGCGACAATGAAGTTGGTCACCGCGGCGGCATGGTCGAACTTGTCTGCCCACAGGCTGGTCAACAGCCCCATAAGCGACAACATCAGCGCTCCCATCAGGCCGAACCACGCGATCGCCCACGGGTGCGCCGCCGTCAGGTGCACGCCCGGCCACAGCGCCATCGCCAGCGTCACCGCGCCGCCGACCATCAGCGCCCGGGTCATCGCGGCGCTCACAATCCCGATCATCAATTCGGCATTGGTCAACGGCGGCATCAGCAAATCCACGATGGTTCCTTGAAGTTTGCCGACCAGCAGCGAGAAGCTGGAGTTTGCAAAGGCGTTCTGCATCATGCCCATCATGATCAGTCCGGGCGCGACGAAGCTGGCGAACGGCACGCCCAACATAACGCGGTTGGCACGCCCCCCTGAACCCCCCATCGCGACGGTGAATATCACCAGGAACAGCAACGTGGTGATGGCCGGGGCCCACACGGTTTGCGTCTGCACCTTGAGAAATCGGTGCACCTCCTTCATATAGAGGCTCCACAGCCCGATCCGGTTGAATCCGACGATCTGCGGCTGGCCTTTGGGCGGAAACCGGCCCCCTAGATCGGCGTTCGTGAATTCGGGCGCGGTGTCGCCGGTCGGCGGCGCAGCGGTTGGGGCTTGGTTCGCCATCGGCTGGCGCCTATCGGCCGGACCGAAGGCTGGCAAGACCTAGTGCGGCCCCATACGTTCTGGGCCCGTGAACGAAAGAGACCTGATGTCATTTACCTGGACCGAAGACCGTATCGCGACCCTAACGAAGATGTGGGAGAGCGGCGCCACCGCGAGCCAGATTGCCGAAGAACTCGGCGGGGTGTCACGCAATGCAGTAATCGGCAAAGCCCATCGTCTTGGCCTCAAAGCGCGCCCGTCCCCGGTCAAGGCGAACGAGCCCAAGCCGGCGCCCAAGGCTCCGGTAGAAGCGCGAACGATCGCCCGCCCCATTCGCGCCAAGGCCCCCGCCGCGCCCATGGAACGAGACGCGGAGGAAGCTCCCGCGGCTGTGTCAGGGGTACCCAGCCAGCCCGTCCCCAATCCGAGTACGCCCTTGCATAAGATCGTCTCGGTCGGCCCGGGCGGCTTCCTGCGCCAGGGTCCGGGTGAACAGCAGGCGCCGATCCCGCCCGCACCGCCGCGCCGCCTGGTACCGGCCAAGCCGAGTGTCGCCATTGCCGACAAGACCAGCCTGCTCGACTTGAACGAGCGCGTGTGCCGCTGGCCGATGGGTCATCCCGGCGAGGCGGATTTCCATTTCTGCGGCGTCAAGGTGAACCCCGGATTTCCGTACTGCGTCGAACATTGCGGACGGGCCTATCAGGCGCAGCTGCCGCGCGGTGCGCGCCGCCCCCCGCCTCCGCTGCCGTTCGGCGGACCGCGCGTCCGCTAACCGAGCGTCGTCACGCCGCCGCGAGCGCAGACTTGCGCGCCGGCGGGACCTGGCGGTCGACTATCAGCGCCGCGGCTGAGATCAGCACCGCGCCGACGCACATCACGGCGAAGAACGGGATAACGCTGCCGTGTCCGAACTCGAGCAGCGCGCCGCCGAACAGGCTCGCTCCGATGGCGCCGACGCGGCCCATGAAGATGCCAAACCCGATCCCCGCCGAACGGCATGACGGCGGATAGCCATGCGTCAGCATCGCATACATCGAGGCCATGCCGGCGCTGAAGATCGATGCGGTTATGGCCAGCAGGACCACCACCACGGCGCGGTCGTGCGCGGTCGGCGCGGCTGGCAGGTGTTCGACGGTCAGGCCCAGGGCGATCATGAACCCCAGCAAGCCGGCGCTAATCGCAAGGATCACGGCGCGTGAACCGAAGCGATGGACCAGCAGCCCGGTAGCGATCGAAGCTGCGATTGAGGTCAATCCGCCGATCGAGACCGCGTTGCCCGCTTGCGCCAGCGTAAAGCCCTTGGCGGTGAGGAACGTGGTCGACCAGTTGAGAATGCCGTAGGCGCACAGCGCAGTGGCCGTGAACGCGATGCCGATTCCCAGATTGAGCCGCACATTGCTGCGGTGGAGCACGCCGATCGTAGCTCCCGATGAGTCGCTGGCGTAAGTCTCGGGCACCATCGTGACTTCGTTGCCGAGCAGCCCGACCGCAGCCCGCTGCGCCGCCTCGGGCTTGCCGCGGGCCATCAGGAAAGCCGGGCTGTCGCGCAACAGGGCCACGATCAGCAGCACGACCGGCAGCGTCGCGAGACCGAAAATGACGAAGGCGCCGCGCCAGCCATGATCGGCCACCAGGCCAGGGGCGAGAAACCCGACCACCGTGCCGCCCGCGGGGGTGCCGACGGACAGAGTGGTCACCGCCACGGAGCGCCACCGGCCGGGCAGCCATTCGCCGGTCAGCGCGATGGCGTTCGCATAGGCGGAACCGAACCCTAGCCCGCCGACCACGCGCCACGCCGCCAGCGGCAAGACCCCGCTCGACCAGCTCGCCCCGATCGTCGCGAGCGCGAACACCGCTGCGGCGAGCGCCAGCGAATAGCGCCGCCCGACCGCGTCCCCAAGCCATCCGCCGCTCCACGACCCGATCCCGAAACCGACAAGCGACGCGCTCATGGCGAGCCCGAAGGTTCCTTTGTCCACTCCGAAATCAGCGATGACCTTGGGCGCGATGATGCCCAGCAGCTGCTGGTCGATCCCGTCGCACGTCAGCACGATCATGCAGATCGCAAAGGTCATGACCTGGAATGCGCGCAATGGTTGCCGCTCGAGCGCAGCCATGAATGTGGTCGGTGCCGAAGTTGCCATATCACTGTCCTCCCGCGGGGGACGCCGAGCCGAGGTCGAGCGCGAAATCGCGCCCTCCCCGCTCAGGAACCGGGCGGTTGCCGGGGGCCATCAAAGTGCGCACCATATCGGCGCGCATGGTTTCGAACTTGACCCGACTGGGGGTCGGTTCGTCGATCGGGAACGCGTCTTCGATCTCGCGGTGGCGTTGCTTCACTTCGTCGAGGAACTCGCGGTTGGTGAAGATGTAGAAGCGGTTCGCCTTGATCGCCTCCACCACCGCTCGTCCAGTTTCGTAGGGATCGATCGCCCCGCGCATCGCATCCCACAGGTCCTTCAGGAACTGAGGCGCGCCGTCTTCCTTGATGTGCTCGGGATCGTCCTCGGGGATCGGCACCAGGGCGGTGCGGGTGGCCCCCGGGAACAGGCATGAAACGCCGATCCCGTCCTTGGCCAGTTGCATTCGCAGGCTCTCGGAAAACCCGCGCACTGCGTACTTGGCGGTGGAATAGGCGGCCAGGCCCGGCAGCGGCACCACGCCCGCCATCGAACTGGTGTTGATGATATGGCCGCCCTCCCCCTGTCGGCGGATGATCGGAGCGATGATCTTGGTACCATTCACGACGCCACCCAGGTTGACCGACAGCGCCCGGTCCCAGTCGTCGAAATCCTCGGCCGCCGCGGTTCCGCCGCCGTTGACCCCGGCATTGTTGCACAGCACGTGGATCTTGCCGAACGCGCCCAGCGTTTCCTCCGCGGCAGCGCGCACGCTGTCGCGCTCGGCGACGTTGGTCTTGACGAAGTGGACCGCGTTGTTGCCGGCCAGTTGCGTCCTGGCCTTGGCGATATGGTCATCGTTCCAGTCGGCCAGGCTGACTTTCATCCCTTCCTCGAGAAACGCGCGCGCCATTCCCAAGCCGATGCCGCTGGCCCCGCCGGTAATGAAGGCGACCTTGCCGGTCAGGTTTTCCATTGCACTCTCCCTCCGGCGAGATTTGGCAGAGGCCGGCGGATGCGTCTAGGGGACTGGAGCATGCCCGGTCGCGGGAAGTCACCGCGCCATGCTGTAGATTAGCCGGGAACCTCGGGCGGAGACCGCGCGTCAGGGTTACTACCGAGGGGCGTACACGCGACCCGCTTAAGCCTTCCAGGGGTAATCGCAAACCGGGGTAACATCTCCGGAGAGCGATCATGTCATTTCTAGAGCGAGGGAGACCGACCCAAAATTCCCGTCGGCGGCGTCTTTATTCGTGCCAGGGTCTTGGCGCGCTTTGCCTGCTGGTCATCCCCTTCGTGCCGAATTTGGCGGCGGTATTCGTCGCGTGCGCCGGGCTGATGCTGACAGCGGTTCAGCATGGCATCTCGCTCCGCCTCGGGGCGAAGAGCGAGGAGCTAATCCACCACAACGAAGTGCTGTTGGCCGACGCTGAGATGTCTCGGCATCAGACCGAAGAGCTGTTCGAGATGACCGACATGCTCCAGAGCGCGGAAGGCAACATCGACGCCGGTTCAGTGCTGGAGGCTACGAGCCTGCGCTTGCTCCCCAAATTTTCCGGTGGCCTCTACGTCTTCAACAACTCTCGCGATCGGCTCGACCTGGCCAAGAGCTGGTCGCGGCATAATGAGTTCTCACCCGCAGACACTCTGGTGCCGGACAACTGTTGGGCCCTGAAGCGGGGTAAGCCACACTTGAACGACCCCCGGACCGGCACGCTGTGCTGCCACCATCACTCCGGCGAGATCGCGACTCTCGAAATTCCGATGGTTGCCAGGGGCACCGTCTACGGCCTGCTGATGCTGGCCACGGCTGAGGGTAGCGAGCTGCAAGAGATCAAGCGCGTCGGCCGCGCACTGGCTGACTCCATGTCGCTGGCGCTGTCCAACATCGCGCTGCGCGAAAAACTACGCACCCAGTCTCTGCGCGATCCTTTGACCGGTTTGTACAACCGCCGTTACATGGAAGATGCCCTGGACCGGTACCTGAGCATGGCGGAACGCAACAGCGACCCGACTTCGGTGATCATGATCGACCTCGACCACTTCAAGCGGCTCAACGACGAGCATGGACATGCCAAGGGCGATGCGGTGCTGCGCGACGCGGCGGTGCAACTGGTCGGGGCCCTGCGGCCAGCGGACGTCGTCAGCCGCTACGGCGGCGAAGAGCTGCTGGTGATCCTGCCGGCCTGCCCGCTCGAGGACGCGCTGCTGAAAGCCGAGATACTGCGCGGCCGGATCGAGAGCCTGTCCGACATGCATGGATGCGCCGTCAGTGCGTCCTTCGGTGTCGCGTGTGTACCGACAACCTCGGGCAAGGCCGATCTGATCGCGATGGCCGATGCCGCGCTTTACGTGGCCAAGCAGGGTGGGCGCAACTGTGTGCGCTCCGCCGAGCAGCGGGCTCCGCGTAGCGGCGGGACCAACGGACCGCGCCTTGCCGCAGCGTAAGCTCAGCTCGCCCGGGCGAACCAGATGGTGTGCCGCGGGCCCTTGTTGTTGGGGCGCGCACGCACCTCGACCTCCTCGAACCTGAAACCGGCTTTTTCGAGTTTGCGGTTGAAGGCCGGGTCACGCCCGGCTGACCAGATCGCCAGTAACCCGCCGGGGGCTAGCGCCGCCTTTGCCGCACGCAGGCCGGCGAACGAATAGATCCGGCGGTTCTGTTCGTGGACCAGCGCGTCGGGGCCGTTGTCGACGTCGAGCAAAATCGCGTCATACTGCGGGGTCGTGCCATCGGCGGCATCGTCGATCAGTGCCAGCACGTCACCCAATGCCAGCGCTACGCGCGGATCGTCGAGCCCGTCGGCGGTCAGCCCGGCCATAGGACCGCGTGCCCAGGCGATGATCTCGGGCACCAGCTCGGCCACCGTCACTCGCACCTGCGAACGGGCGGCAAGCGCGGCGCGCATGGTAAAACCCATGCCGTATCCGCCGATCAGCAAGTGCGGCGCGGGCGCTTCCAGCCGCTCGAGCGTCATCGTTGCCAAAGCTTCCTCGGAGCCGCGCATGCGGGTGCTCATCAGCTCATTGTGACCGAGCACGATCATGAAATCGCGGCCGTGTGCGAACAGCTGCATCTCCTCCCCGCCAGGGGCTCGCGCGGTGCCGAGCAATTCGCGGGCGATCATGCCTATAGTCCTCAAGCTGTTGAAAAAAAGGCCGCGCGGTCTCCCGCGCGGCCCTTCGTTTGCACTACTGGAACAAACCTCAATCGTCCTTGAGGAATGCCGGAATGTGGTCTGGAGCCGGGCCCCGGTCGTTGCTTTCCTCACGCTCCGGGCGCGGGCCTCGGTCGTCACGACGCGGACCGCGATCGCCGCCGCCCCGATCGTTTCTGGGCCCACGATCGCGACCGCCACCGCCGCCGCCGGGGCGACGGTCACCGTCGCCACGCGAACCGCCCCGATCACTTCTGGGACCGCGGTCGCCGCCTTCACGTGCTTCACGCGGAGGGCGGGTGTCTTCCAGCTCGGCGCCGGTTTCCTGATCGACGACGCGCATCGACAGGCGAACCTTACCGCGCGGATCGATCTCGAGAACCTTGACCTTTACGGCCTGGCCTTCGCTGACGACATCGGTCGGCTTCTCCACCCGCTCGTTGCGCATCTCGGACACGTGGATGAGGCCGTCCTTGCCACCCATGAAGTTCACGAACGCCCCGAAATCGACGATGTTGACGACCTTGCCGTCGTAGACCTTGCCGACTTCCGCTTCCTCGACGATTCCGGCGATCCACTTGCGGGCCGCCTCGATCTGGCTGAGGTCGCTGGACGAGATCTTGATCACGCCTTCGTCATCGATGTCGACCTTGGCTCCGGTCTCGGCCACGATTTCGCGGATTACCTTGCCGCCGGTGCCGATGATGTCGCGGATCTTCGACTTGTCGATCTGCATCGTCTCGATACGCGGCGCATGGGCGGACAGTTCGGTGCGGGCAGAACCCAACGCCTTATGCATCTCGCCCAGGATGTGCGCGCGGCCGGCATGCGCCTGCTCAAGCGCCTTTTCCATGATCTCGCGCGTGATCCCGGCGATCTTGATATCCATCTGCAGGCTAGTGATGCCCGCTTCGGTACCCGCGACCTTGAAGTCCATGTCGCCCAGGTGATCTTCATCACCCAGGATGTCGGACAGGACGGCGAAGTCTTTGCCTTCAAGGATCAGACCCATCGCGATGCCGGAAACCGGGCGCGCGATCGGCACGCCGGCATCCATCATCGCCAGGCACCCGCCGCAGACCGTCGCCATCGAGGACGAGCCGTTGGACTCGGTGATGTCCGACAGGATACGGATGGTGTAGGGGAATTCATCGTGGCTCGGCAGCATCGGGCGCAACGCGCGCCAGGCGAGCTTGCCGTGCCCGATCTCGCGACGACCCGGAGCGCCGAAGCGGCCCACTTCACCGACCGAATAAGGCGGGAAGTTGTAGTGCAGCATGAAGCGCTGGTACGTCAGACCTTCCAGCCCGTCGATCATCTGCTCGGACTCTTTGGTGCCCAGCGTGGTGGTGCAGATCGCCTGCGTTTCACCGCGCGTGAACAGCGCCGAACCGTGCGTGCGCGGCAGGAACCCGACCATGGCCTCGATCGGGCGGACCTGATCGAGCTTGCGGCCGTCGATGCGCGAACCGTCCTTGATGATCGCGGTGCGCACAATGTCCGCCTCGACCTTCTTGGTCAGCTTGTTGGCGGTCATCGCAGTCTGGCCGTCCTTGTCGGCATAGGCCGCTTTGACCTTCGCGCGGGCTTCGTTGAGCGCGTTCGAGCGGGCCGATTTGTCGGTCAGTTTGTAGGCGGCCGCGATATCGGCACCGACCAGCGTCTTGATCTCGGCCTTCATCGCCGAGTTGTCGGCCTGGTTGAGTTGCCACGGATCCTTCGCAGCCTGCTCGGCCAATTTGATTATCGCCTGGACGACCTTTTTCGATTCGTCGTGGGCGAACATCACCGCGCCGAGCATTTCCTCTTCGGTCAGCTCCTTGGCTTCGGATTCGACCATCATCACTGCGTCCTGGGTCGCGGCGACGACGAGGTCGAGGCGGCCTTCGGCGACTTGCGCCATCGACGGGTTGAGAATGTATTCGCCATCCTTGAAACCCACCCGGCAACCGCCGATCGGGCCCATGAACGGCACGCCCGAGATGGTCAGCGCGGCCGACGCGGCAATCAGCGCCACGATATCGGGCTCGCTCTCGCCATCGAAGCTCAGCACCTGAGCGATGACGTTGATCTCGTTATAGAACCCCTCGGGGAACAACGGGCGGATCGGACGATCGATCAGGCGGCTGGTCAGCGTTTCCTTTTCGGTCGCGCCGCGCTCACGCTTGAAGAAGCCGCCCGGGATACGCCCGGCGGCGGAGAACTTTTCCTGATAGTGGACGGTCAGCGGGAAGAAGTCCTGCCCTTCCTTGACGCTCCTGGCGGCGGTGACGGCGCACAGCACCACGGTCTCGCCGTAGGTTGCCAGCACAGCGCCATCGGCCTGACGGGCAATGCGCCCGGTTTCCAGAGTGAGGGTTTTGCCGCCCCACTCCAGCGATACGGTTTTCGTGTCGAACATGTGTTTTCCTTACGAGTACCCGCGACGCCCAATTGCGCGGCGGGGCCTACAAGCCGGGGAGCCGTCCCGGTCCGGTGCGGGGCCTTACGATTGCTCTGGCCCCAGGCCCCTTCACCGAATTGCGAAGGATGCCAAAAGCAAAAGGCGGCCCGCTTGGGAGCCGCCTTCGCTGAACTGTTACTTACGCAAACCCAGTTTCTGGATCAGGCTGTTGTACCGCTCGACGTCCTTTTTCTTGAGGTACGCGAGCAGGCTGCGGCGCTTGTTGACCATCATCAGCAGGCCGCGGCGCGAATGGTTGTCCTTGTGGTGGCCCTTGAAGTGCTCGGTCAGGTTGCGGATGCGCTCGGTGAGGATCGCGACCTGGACTTCCGGCGAACCGGTGTCACCCTGTGCCTGGGCATTTTCATTGATCACTTCTTGCTTACGTTCGGCCGTGACCGACATACTCTTACTCCGCGGTATCGGTTAAGTTGAACCCCCGGACGACCTTGGCCGAACCGCCCGTAAGCTCCATCAACGCTACCGGAATATGACCGGATGATGCGAGGTAGAGCCCGTCGGGAAAGGGCATTCCAGAGATGACCCGGCCCTGACGGGCCGCCTGCGCGCTCTCCGGGTCGAGGGTCAGGGCCGGGATACCGTCCAGCCCCGCCTCCAGCGGCAGGAGGTGGTCTTCAAGGCGCGCGCCGTTGCCGATTTCGTTCAGGTTGTCCAGCGAAATCGCCTGATCTTCGGTGAAGGGACCGGCCCGCGTCCGGCGCAAATAGGTCACATGGCCGACGGTGCCGAGGGCATGCGCGATGTCGCGCGCCAGGGACCGGATGTAAGTGCCCTTCGACACATTCGCCAGGAGCGTGATCGTTTCAGCCAATTCCAAAGGAACTGCCGGATCGAGCGCGTCGGGCCGGCCTGCGGTCGTGGCAAAGGCCGAATCCAGCATCGGCCTCGACCCGTCATCAAGCGCATCGAGCGAATGGATCGTCACCCGGCGCGGCGCGAGGTCCACGTGCTCACCCGCCCGCGCCAGGTCGTAGGCCCGCCGGCCATCGAGCTTGAGCGCGGAGAAAGCCGGCGGCACTTGCTCGATCTCACCGGTAAAGTGATCGAGGATCGCGGCCACGGCGGCCAGCGGCGGGCGGCGCGCGCTGGTGGCGACGACTTGCCCTTCGCCATCGAGTGTGTCGGTTTCCGCCCCGAACTGGATGGTGAACGCATAAGTCTTGCTGGCGTCGAGCATCCGCCCGGCGAGCTTGGTCGCCTCCCCCAGCGCGATCGGCAGCACGCCTTCGGCCAGCGGATCAAGCGTGCCCCCGTGGCCGATCTTGACCTTGCCATAGCCCGCACTGCGCAGCACCCGCTTGACCGCGGTGACCGCCTGGGTCGAACCGAGCCCGCGGGGTTTGTCGAGCACCAGCCAGCCCGAAACGAATTGGGTCGGCCCGGCGCTCAAGCGCCCGCGACCCAGTTGGCGATCGCCATGTACTGAGCCTCGGCCCACGTCGCCGGCGGCTCGATCAACCACTGGACGATATGGAGGCCCGGAAAGACCCACGGCAGCACCACGATGATCACGAACAACAGCGGGAACCCGATCATCCGCAGCTTGTCCCACGCCGGTATCCAACTGCGCGGCAGCAGCCCTTCGACCACGTGCGAGCCGTCGAACGGCGGGATCGGCAGCAGGTTGAACAGCGCCAGGAACACGTTGACCAGGATGAAGGCATAAAGCGACGAGCCAACAAAGCCGGACACCCCGCCCGGGTCGCCGCCAGTCTTGCCGGCGAGCAAACCTAGCGCGACCGCCCCAATAAACGCCAGCACCAGATTTGTCAGCGGGCCCGCGGCGGCGACCAGCATCATGCCCCAGCGCGGATTGCGCAGCCGCCACTTGTTGACCGGCACCGGCTTGGCCCACCCGAACACCGGCGCGCCGGCCAGCGCCAGCGCGCCGGGCAGCAACAGCGTGCCCACTACGTCGACATGGCGCACCGGGTTAAGCGTCAGCCGCCGCTGCTCCTTGGCGGTGGGATCACCGAGCAGCAACGCGGTCCAGCCGTGTGCAACCTCATGAAACACGATCGCGAACACGAGCGCGGGGATCAGCGCCAGCGCCGAGAGCAGGGTTGCATTCATCACATGCCAGATAGGGTGCGCGCCGCGCTAGCGATAGAGGTGCAGGCGCTCGGCGAAATGCTTGCGGCACAGCGCGACGTATTGCTCGTTGCCGCCGATCTGGGTCTGCACCCCGCGCGCGATCGGCTCGCCGTGCTCATCCATGCGCAAATTCATGGTCGCCTTGCGGCCGCAGTGGCACACCGCCTTAAGTTCGATCAGTGTGTCGGCGATCCCCAGCAGAACCGCCGAGCCCGGGAACAGATCGCCGCGGAAATCGGTCCGCAGGCCATAGCACAGCACCGGGACCTTCGCCTCGTCGGCCACCCGTGCCAGCTGCCACACTTGCGTCGCGGTCAGGAACTGCGCCTCGTCGATCAGCACGCACGCCAGCGGCTTCTCGGTATGCCGCGCGCCGATCGCGTCCCACAAGTTGGTGCCGGGCCCGAACCGGTCCGCCTGCGCCCCAAGCCCAATGCGGCTGGCGATCGGGAACTCCGCGCGCGTGTCTAGCGCCGCGGTCCACAGCATCGTCGCCATGCCCCGCTCGCCATAGTTGAAGTTGGCCTGGAGCAGGTTGGTCGATTTGCCGGCATTCATGCTGGCATAGTAGAAATAAAGCTTGGCCACTCAGGTCCCCGTTTCGCCATCCGCGTCGCCGAGGTCGCGCACGACCTTGGGATTGCTCAACAGCTTTTCGATCCGCTCGGCTTCGTCGAAACTTTCATCGCCGGTGAACTTGAGCTTGGGCGCGAACCTGAGACCCAGGCGCTTGGCCACCTCGCGCTGGAGATAAGCGGTGTTGGTGCGCAGCGCCTTTATCACCGCGTCCTCATCGCCGCCGAGCAATGGCTTGGCGTAGACCCGCGCCTGGCGCAGGTCGGGCGACATGCGCACTTCGGTGATCGAAATCAGGTGGCCCAACAAGGTATCGTCATGGACTTGCTGGCGGGCAAGGATTTCGGACAGGACATGGCGCACCCGCTCCCCCACCTTGAGCAGGCGGACCGACGGTTCCTCGCTGGCGCGGGGCTGGCGGGCCATCAATCCATCTTGTCCAGAATGCGTTGCAACGAGCGCACGTTGCGCGCCGTCCCCCGGCACCCGAGGCGGCGCTCGATAAAAGGACCGGTCAGCTTGCTGGTACCCATCCCGTCCACGTAATCGACATAGAGCGCCCGGTCACCGAGCGCCAGTTTCTCGCGCCCGCGGCCCTCGTAGGCGGCCACCAGCGCGTCGAATTGCGCCTGGCTGGGCTGGCCCTCGAGGAAGTGCGTGTGGGCAAACTTGTCCTCGCCAACTCCAGCGAATGGATTGTCCTCGATCGCGCCGCGCACTTCGTCGCGGCTGCGCACTGCGGCGAAAGTGTCGATGTCGAACCGGTCACGCAGGACATACGCGAGCTTCTCCGCCAGTCCGTCGGACGGCCGCTCGTCATGCGAGAACAGCACGTTCCCGCTGGCCACGACCGTCTCGACGGCCTCGAACTCCTCGCGCTCGAGCGCCTGGCGCAGCTCGGTCATCAACAGCCGGTTGCCGCCGACGTTGATGGCGGCGAGGAAGGCAGCATAGCGGGCCATTGCGTTCCTCTACCCCTCCGCAGGCGCAAGGGTGCCTGTCACAGGATCCGTTCACGCTCCTCGATCTCAAACACTTCGAGATTGTCGCCCGGCTTGATGTCGTTGGTGTCGGCCAGCACGACGCCGCATTCGAGGCCGCCGCGGACTTCCTCGACGTCGTCCTTGAACCGCCGCAGCGACTGGATGGTGGTGGCTGAAACGATGACGTCCTGGCGCGTGAGTCGGGCGAACAGGCCCTTGCGGATGACGCCTTCGAGCACCAGCAGGCCGGCCGCCTTGTCGCGCTTGCCGGCGGGGAACACCTGTTTGACCTCGGCGCGGCCGAGCACGTTCTCGATCCGCAGCGGGCCGAGCACGCCGGCCATCTCCTTGGCGACCTCTTCGGTGAGCTGGTAGATGACGTCATAGTACTTCATCTCGACCCGGTGGCGCGCGATCAGTTCGCGGGCCTTGGTATTGGGCCGCACGTTGAAGCCGATGATCGGCGCTTTGCTGGCCGACGCCAGCGTCACGTCGCTTTCGGTAATCGCGCCCACGCCCGAACTGAGCACTTTCACCTTGATGTCGTCGTTCGACAGGTTGTGCAGCGCGGTGACGATCGCTTCGGACGAGCCCTGCACATCGGCCTTCACCACGACAGGGTATTCAACCAGGTTGCTGGTCAGGTGCGAGAACATCGTGTCGAGGCTGGCGGGCGCCGTCGCGGTGCGTTTGGCGGTCGCCTGGGCGTGGCGATAAGCGGCGACTTCGCGCGCCCGCGCCTCGTTCTCGACCACTGTCAGGTGATCGCCGGCATTAGGCACGCCGCCCAACCCGAGCACTTCGACCGGAGTCGAAGGACCGGCCTCGGCGATCTGCTGGCCCTTGTCGTCGACCAGCGCGCGCACGCGGCCGCTCTGGGTGCCGACCACGAACACATCGCCGCGGCGCAGCGTACCGCGATTGACCAGCACGGTCGCGACCGGGCCGCGGCCTTTGTCGAGCTGCGCTTCGATCACCGTTGCATCCGCCTCGCGGTCGGGATTGGCGGTGAGTTCGAGCAATTCGGCCTGGAGCAGGATCTTCTCGATCAGGCTGTCGAGTCCGGCGCCGGTCTTGGCCGAAACCTCAACGTCCTGCACGTCGCCGCTCATCGCCTCGACCATCACTTCATGTTCGAGCAGCCGCTCGCGGATGCGCTGGGCATTGGCCTCGGGCTTGTCGACCTTGTTGATCGCCACGATCATCGGCACACCCGCCGCCTTGGTGTGACGGATCGCCTCGATCGTCTGCGGCATGATGCCGTCGTCGGCCGCGACCACCAGCACCACGATATCGGTCACGTTCGCGCCGCGCTGGCGCATCTGGGTAAATGCCTCGTGGCCCGGGGTGTCGAGCACGGTGATCTTTTCACCGCCCTTGGTGGTAATCTGATAGGCGCCGATGTGCTGCGTGATGCCTCCGGCCTCGCCCTTGACCACGTCGGTTCCTCGCAAGGCATCGAGCAACGAGGTCTTGCCGTGATCGACATGGCCCATGATCGTGACCACGGCCGCGCGCCGCTCGAGCGTCTCGTCCGCGTCGACATCTTCGTCGCGGTCGATATCGACATCGCTTTCGCTGACCCGCTGCACCCGGTGGCCGAATTCCTCTACCAGCAACTCGGCCGTGTCGGCGTCGATCGTCTGGTTGACGGTAACGGGCATATCCATGTTGAACAGCACCTTCACCAGGTCGGCGCCCTTTTCGGCCATGCGGTTGGCCAGTTCCTGGACGGTGATCGCCTCGGGCACCACCACGTCGCGGACCTGCTTTTCACGCGGTTGATTCTGGCCGGCGAAATGAGCCCGCTTCTCCTTCTCACGTGCCCGCTTGAGCGCGGCGAGCGAACGGGCGCGGGCCCCTTCGTCCTCGTTGAGCGCACGCGTGACGGTCAGCTTGCCCGCGCGGCGCGCTTCGACCACGGTGCGTCCAGCGGGTACGCCCTTGCGTTGTTCTTCGCGCTTCTTTTCTGGGCGCTTGGGCGCATCAGGCCGCGCCACTGGCGTGAAGCGACGTGCCGCCGGCGCGCTGATGGCGGCGTCATCGCCCCCATCCGCGGCCGCAGGTGAATCCGTCGCTTCCGTCGCTTCCGATATAGCTTCAACAACGGGCTCGGACGCGGCCGGCTCGGGTGTTTCCTCAGGGGTTGGGCCGCCTTCCGCGCGGCGTTTCTGGTCCCCGATCGCCTGGACGCGTTCTTCTTCCTCCCGGCGGCGCGCTTCTTCGCCGGAGCGCAAGCGATCTTCCTCGGCCTCGCGCTGCATCCGGGCGACGCGCTCTTGCGGAGTTTCGCTGGATGGTGCGGGCCTGCGCACCGGAGGTGGCGCCGGCAGGGGCGGCGGGGGAGGCGGCGGAGCCGCGACCACCGGTTCGGGCGCGGGGGCGGGCGCCGGCGCCTCACCGGGCTTGCCGACCATACGGCGGCGCTTGACCTCGACCACCACTTTGTTGGTGCGGCCATGGCTGAAGGTCTGCTTGACCTCGCCCGCGTCGACCGAGCGCTTGATGCCAAGCGGCTTGCGAGTGAGAGGCGTGGTGTCGTTGTCGCTCATAAACTCTTCAACAGTCCTTCAAAATCAGTTCGCCGCGGCGGCCGCCGGGGCGACCCCCGCGAAATTCAGCAGCCGTTGCAACGGAATGCTCACCCGTTCGGCTGAACCGCGATCGGCCAATGCCAGGTGGACGACATTTCCGCGGCCCAATGCCACAGACAGGGCCGCGCGGTCCAGTGGCAGGCGAACGCCCGCCAGACCGGTGCCTTCGGCGTCCGAGCCCGTTGTTGAAGCTATATCGGAAGCGACGGAAGCGACGGATTCACCTGCGGCCGCGGATGGGGGCGA
>JBDSUJ010000103.1:0-27708 GCA_039927815.1 Croceibacterium sp.
ACGACTTGTTCCGCACTACCGACGGCCGCTGGCTGATCCCGACCGCCGAAGTCAGCCTCACCAACTCCGTGCGCGAGCAGATCATTTCCGACTTGTCGCAGCCGCTCCGGCTGACCGCGCTGACCCCGTGCTTCCGCTCCGAAGCCGGCGCGGCGGGCAAGGACACACGCGGGTTCATCCGCCAGCACCAGTTCGAAAAGGTCGAGTTGGTGGCGATCTGCCGCCCCGAGGACTGGCAGGACGAGCACGAGCACATGGTCGCCAGCGCCGAAGCGGTGCTCGAAGCGCTCGAGCTGCCTTACCGGCGGATGCTGCTGTGCACCGGCGACATGGGCGCGACGGCCAAAAAAACCTACGATCTCGAGGTATGGCTGCCGGGCCAGGGCGCCTGGCGCGAGATCAGCTCGGTCAGCTGGTGCGGCGATTACCAGGCCCGGCGGATGAACGCGCGCTATCGGCCTGAAGCGCAGAAAGGCACCGCCTTCGTCCACACGCTCAACGGATCGGGGCTGGCGGTCGGGCGCACGTTGGTGGCGGTACTGGAGAATTTTCAAAACGAGGACGGCAGCGTCACTGTCCCTGCCGCGCTGGCCGGCCATGCCGGCGGGATGACCCGCCTGAGCCCGGGCGCGTGATGCGCATCCTTCTCACCAACGACGACGGCATTCACGCCCCCGGCCTTGCGGTGCTGGAACGCATCGCCGCAGCGCTGTCCGACGACGTGTGGGTTTGCGCGCCAGCCGAGGAACAGTCGGGCGCGGGCCATTCGCTTACCTTGCACAGGCCGGTGCGGCTGCAGGGCCATGGCGAGCGCCGGTTCGCGGTCACCGGTACGCCGACCGACGCGGTCAATCTCGCGCTCAAGAAGCTGTTCGGCGATCATCCGCCCGACCTCGTGATTTCGGGCGTCAACGGGGGTGAGAACCTCGCCGACGACGTTACGTATTCGGGCACCATTTCGGCCGCGAGCGAGGCCGCACTGGCGGGCATCCCGGCGGTAGCGATGAGCCAGGCGCAACGCGGCTTCGGTCGCGAAGCCGGTCACGGGTTCGCCGCGGCCGAGGCATGGGCCGGCAAAGTGCTGGCCCCGCTGCTCGACTTGCAGATGGCGCCCCGCACGGTCCTCAACGTCAACTTCCCCGCGTGCGCCGCCGACGCGGTCAAGGGCATTCGCGTGGTTCGCCAGGGCTTCCACGACTATGCCCGCGGCTCGGTGGTCGAGGCGGTCGATCCGCGCGGGCGGCCGTACTTCTGGTTCGGGCTGGAAGACATCGAGCATACGCTCGACCATGGCACCGATCTGGAAGCGGTGTCGGACGGCTATATCGCGGTCACGCCGCTTCATTTCGACCTTACGCACCAGGCCTCGCTCGGATCGCTGGCGGAGAGTTACCGCGCATGAAGTGCCTCGCCATCGCGCTCGCAGCCGTGCTGCTGATCGCGGCGGGCGACCTCAGGACCGAGAGCGAACACACGGTCGCCGCCGGCGAAACCCTGGCGACGATCGCGCGGCGGGCCGGAGTGCCCCTGTCGGTGATTGCGCAAGCCAACGGCATGAGCGAGGGTATCCGGCTGCGCGCCGGGCAGAAAGTAGCGATCCCGCGCCAGCAGACTCACACCGTCAGGCCGGGCGAGACTAGCTTCGCCATCGCTTATCGGTACGGGGTGACGTGGGACGCCATCGCCACCGCCAACACCCTTGACCAGCGCGCCATGCTCAAGCCGGGCCAGCGGCTGATCATTCCCGCGGTGCTGCCCCCGGCCACGGCGCCGGTTGTCGCCCAGCCATGGTCCGCGCCGCCAGTGTCCGAACCGCCGCGATTTCAAAGCCCGTCCGCTGGCGCCATCCTACGCGCTGACCGCGCGGGCATCGATTACGCCGCCGCCGTCGGCGACCGGATCAGCGCCGCTGCCGCGGGCACGGTCATCTTCGCCGGGGATGAGCCGGTCCGCTTCGGCAAGCTGGTGGTGATCGACCACGGGGACGGCTGGCACACCGCGTATGGCTATCTGGATCGCACCACGGTCAAGCGTGGCGATAGTGTGCGCGCCGGCGAGCGTATCGGATTCGCCGGGCGGAAGAGCGAAACGGCGCGCGCCCAGCTCCACTTCGAAATCCGCCGGGGCGACCGGCCAGTCGACCCAGCCCCTCTGCTCGCGCGCTGAGCCGCGCGTCAGCCGAGCGCGATAAACACCGCGCCCATCAGCGCCATGCCGCAAATCATGTAACCGGCATCGATCGCGAACAGCTTGCCCGGGCGCATCTGGAACAGGTAATTGATGCCCAGCGCGGGGGTCATCACAGTCGCGCCCAGCCCCGCTGCCATCATCATGATGACCCATGGCTTGGGCGCGGTGCGGGCAATCAGGTGGCCGAGCATGACCGCGACCAGCAATTCGAACGCGAACGCCAGCGCCATGATCAGCCACATCGGGTTCTGGCCCGGTTGCGGGCCGGCCTCCATCCGCTCCACCGTGATGCCGTTCAATTCGCGCCACGGACGGCCGAACAGCGGGCCGTACCACAGCGCGCCGAGCACGAAGAAGGCCACTGCCGCCAGCAGCACCGCCACTATGTTGATCGATCCCATAGCCAACCCCCGTTGCGCGTCCTGTCGCCAGCCTAGCGCATTTGCCGGCCGGGGTGTAGGGGCGCGCCGACCATGGCCACCCAGATACCCACCGCCCCGATGCCCGCCGCGGCGACGATCGGCCCGCAGAAGCGGATCGGCATGGTCAGCCTCGGCTGCCCCAAGGCGCTGGTCGATTCCGAGCGTATCCTGACCCGCCTGCGCGCCGACGGCTATGCCATGAGCCCCGATTACGCCGGGGCCGACGTGGTCCTGGTCAACACCTGCGGCTTCCTCGATTCGGCCAAGGAGGAAAGCCTCGAGGCGATCGGCGAGGCGCTGGCCGAGAATGGCCGGGTCATCGTGACTGGGTGCCTGGGGGAAGAGGCCGCGCTGATCCGGGCGCGCTTTCCCGCGGTGTTGGCGGTGACCGGCGCGCACCAGTACGAACAAGTCGTCGAAGCGGTCCATCAGGCCGCCCCGCCGACTCAGGGCCCTTACGTCGATCTGATCCCGCAGACGTTTGCCGATGACGGGGGCCTAAAGCTGACCCCGCGCCATTACAGTTATCTCAAGATTTCCGAAGGCTGCAACCACACCTGTTCATTCTGCATCATCCCGAGCTTGCGCGGCAAACTGATCAGCCGGCGGATCGATGCGGTGCTGCGCGAGGCCGAGAAGCTGGTCGCTGCGGGCACCCGGGAACTGCTGGTGATCAGCCAGGATACCAGCGCTTACGGCGTCGACATCCGCCACCAGGAGCAGATGTGGAGAGGCCACCCCGTCCGGGCGCACATGACCGACCTGGCGCGCGAACTGGGCGGGCTAAGGACTCCCGCGGGCAAAGTGCCGTGGGTCCGGCTGCATTATGTCTACCCCTATCCGCACGTCGATCAGGTCATCCCGCTGATGGCCGAGGGATTGCTCACCCCCTACCTCGACATTCCATTTCAGCACGCCAGCCCCAAAGTGCTGCGGGCGATGCGGCGTCCCGCCAACGAGGCGCGCGTGCTCGAGCGGATTCACGCGTGGCGCACGCTGGTTCCCGACCTGACGATCCGCAGCAGCTTTGTGGTCGGCTTCCCCGGCGAGACCGAGGAGGACTTCGCCTATCTGCTCGAATGGCTCGAACAGGCGCAGCTCGACCGCGTGGGCGCGTTCCGTTTCGAGCCGGTGGCGGGAGCCGCCGCGAACTTGCTGCCCGACCCGGTGCCCGAAGCGGTCAAGGAAGAGCGTTACGCCCGGATCATGGAAGTGACCGAGCGGATCAGTGCGGCCAAGCTGGCCGCCAAAGTCGGCCGCACGCTGCCGGTCATTATCGACGACGTGGGCGAGCCCGACGCGGACGGCGACATCGGCGCGACTGGGCGCAGCAAGGCCGACGCGCCGGAGATCGACGGGCAGGTTTACCTGCGCAATGTCCCGGCGTCGCTGGCGCCGGGCGATTTCGTCATGGCCGAGATCGAGGATGCCGACGCACACGACGTGTTCGGGGTTATCGCCGGCGCCTGATCCCGGCTTGGCGCAACGAATTCCACATGAACGGTTGTTGGCGGTGCCGTGCTGGCCCTGTTCAACCAGCACCGTTCATAACACTCCCGATGCTTCGTTGCGATGCCGGCAATCGGGTCGGACGCGCCAGGCAGCGGAGTTGATACATGACCTTGTTCAAAAAGATCGTTCTCGGCACCGCGCTCGCCGCCAGCGCGATCACCGTGGCCGCCCCCGCGTCGGCCCAGACTTACTACCGCGGTGGCAGCAGCGTGTCCGGCGCGCTCGGCAGCGGCATTCTCGGTGCGATCATTGGGAGCGTCCTCGGATCGTCGAGCAATCGCGGCTACAACGACGGCTATTATAACAACGGTTATTCCAATAACGGTTATTACAACAATAATTATCGCAATGGCGTCTATTACGAAGGCTACCGTTACTACAACGGCTGGTTCTACGATGGCCAGGGGCGCCGCCGCTATGACCGCAACAGCTGGGATCGACTTCATCAATATGACCGTCGCGGCCAGTACCAAGGCCAGTACCAGGGCCAGTACCAGGGCGGTTATCAGAACCGCGACTCAGATGATGACGACTATGATCGCGATGACGATCGCCAGTACAACGGGTCCTACAACAACGGCGGCTACGACCGCAGCTACAACAACGGCTACGGCGTGACCTACCGCAACGGCACTACCTACAACGGTACCTGGGGCCGCGGTTACTAAGCCCAGCTAACCAACCCGACGACGACGCGCCGGGTCCGCAAGGGCCCGGCGCTGTCGTCTTGCGGGCGCGCCCGTTACCTTGGGGCGGATTGGCCCCGGCGCCACGCATAGTATTGATCAAGCACCGCGAGCCGCGCCGCGTTGGGCAGCGTGATCGGCTTTGTTTCGGCGCCCACTTGCAACACGGTCGGCTTGCCGGCGGCGAATTGTGGCCACGGCGGCAGGCCGGCCCCATTGGGATTGCCCGTCTTGGCGAAGTTGACCCAGTAACCGTGCAACTGCTGGCTCAGCGCGTGGTCCGATACGCTCCACGCAGTTCGGCGTGCGTCTTCGTTGGCGAACACGAACGCCACTTCCGCGCCGTGCGGTGAGCCATCGGGGGCCTGCGCGGTGGGGCGATGGAACCAGTACGCGTACGCGGGCGCCGTGCCGTATTGCTGCTGCAGGCGGGCCCAGGTGTAGCCGTTCCACTGGAAGTTGTCGGTCCGCAGCCGCGCCGCCGCCTTGGTCGCCTCAGCATCGGTCGCATGGGGGTAGGCCGCCGCGAGGATCTTGTCGGCACTCGGGCCATAGCCGTCACGCACCGCTTTTTCGAATTGCGCCGGGGTAACCACCGCGCTGCCCGCCGCCCACTCGTTCGAGGTATGGCCGATCAGGACCGGAACGTCGGCGAAGCGGGCGTTCTGCCACAGCGCGTATTCGTCGCCGGGGATCACATAACCGTCCGCGGTCGGGGCAAACCGGGGCGCGCCGGGTGCACGCTGTCCGGCATCGAGCGCGCTCGCCGGGAGCGCGCGGGCTTCGGCCAGGGTGTGCGCGCCCAGTCGATCGAGCCACGCCGCGCCGTTCGCTTCGGCGTACGGGAGTGCCGGGATCACGCCGCCCGCTTCCGCGCTCGACGTCTGCAACGGCGCGAAGCTCGATCCGCTTTCGGCAATCGCCTTGTGGAACAGGCCCTTGGCGAGTGGGGACGCGATGAGGTCGCTGACCGCTTGCCCACCAGCCGAGTGGCCCATGATCGTGACGTTGCCGGGATCGCCGCCGAACTGGGCGGCATTGTCGCGCACCCATTCGAGCCCCTTGATCATATCGAGCAACCCGTAATTTCCCGAGCCGTGGCCGCTTTCGGCGCTCAATTCGGGGGTGGCGAGGAAGCCGAACGGGCCGACGCGGTAATTGATACTGACGAACACCACGCCCGACCTGGCGAAGTTCGCGCCATCGTAAAGCGGCACGCTACTCATACCCGAATTGAACCCACCGCCGTAAATCCAACCGATCACCGGCAGCTTGTCAGACGCCGCATTGGCGGGCGTCCACACGTCGATGTACAGGCAGTCTTCGCTCAACGGCGCGGTCGAGCCCATCGCCCGGGCCAGCGTCTCGCCCTGCATGCACGCCGGGCCGAAGGCGGTGGTCTGGCGCACCCCAACCCACGGGATCACTGGTTGCGGCGCGCGCCAGCGGTTCGCGCCGGCAGGTGGCGCCGCGAACGGGATGCCCTTGAACATCGACAGGCCGCCCGCGACCGCGCCCTCCACGGTCCCGCCGGTGGTTTTGGCCTGCTTGATTTCAGCCGCCGCCGGTGTTGCCGCCACCGCGATCGCCGCGGCCGCCCACAATGACTTCATCGCAACCCCCATCCTGTTTTGGCAATCCTGCCCAAAGCGCTAAGCCGCGTCCAGCGGCACAGGGGATTGACGGTGGGCACCAACCGGTTGGAAGCATTCAGCGACGGGGTGCTGGCGATCATCATCACCATCATGGTGCTCGAACTCAAAGTCCCGCACGAGCCGAGCCTGGCCGCGCTTGCCGTGTTGTGGCCCAAGGTCCTCAGCTATGCGCTGAGTTTCCTGTACATCGGCATCTACTGGAACAACCACCATCACATGCTCCATGTGACCAAGCGGGTGACCGGCAGCGTGCTGTGGGCCAACTTGCACTTGCTGTTCTGGCTCTCGCTGCTGCCGTTCAGCACCGGCTGGATGGGGGAGAACTACTTCGCCCGCTGGCCAACGGTGATCTACGGCGTGAACCTGCTGCTGTGTGCGGTGGCGTATTTCATCCTCGAGCGGCGCATCATCGCCGGCGAAGGGCGCGAGGGGATGTTGCGGCGGGCCGTCGGGGCGGATCGAAAGGGCAAGCTTTCACCGCTGTTCTATCTCGCCGGCATCACGGCGGCGTGGTTGTGGACGCCCGCCGCGGGCATGATCTGCTTCGTCGCGGTGGCGCTGATCTGGCTGGTGCCAGACCGGCGGATCGAACGGACGGTGGCGCAATAGACGGCGCGCGGCACGGCTGATACCGGTGCCGCGAGCAAGGAGGGCGTGCATGCGCTTACAAGCCATCGGGTGGGCCGCGGTCCTGATTCTGACCGGGTGCACGACGGTTGCCGCGCCGGCCGATGCCAACGCTGCGTTCTCGCGGCTTGGGCGGGCTTACCTCGATGCGTTGCTGGCGCAGGATCCGGTCGCCGCGACTCAACTGGGCGACCACCGCCGCGATGGCGAACTTCCCGCGATCGATGCCGCCGGACGGGCCGCGCGCGCGGCCAGCGATCGCGCGCTGCTGGCCGGGCTGGGCACGATCGACCGCGCCCGGCTGACGCGCGACAACCAGGTCGATTACGCCCTGCTCAAGAACGCGCTCGAGTACGATTTGTGGGACCTGACCACGCTGCAAACGTGGGCGTGGAACCCGCAAGCGTACAACTCGAGCGCTTCGAACGCGTTGTACTCGCTAGCGGCGCGTGACTTTGCCCCGTTCCCCCAGCGCATCGCCGCAATCACCGCGCGGATGGAGCAATTGCCAGCCTACCTGGCCGAGGCGCGCCGCCAGCTCGACCCCGCGCGCGTGCCCCGGGTCCATGCCGAGACGGTCGCGCGCCAGAACGCCGGGATCATGGAGATCGTCGATACCATCGTCGTGCCCGAGCTGACCAAAAGCGGTTTGCCGCGTGCGCGCTTCGATGCCGCGCGCGCGAATCTGAAGGCGGCGCTGACCGAGCACCAAACCTGGCTCGACTCGGTGCTGGTGCCAAACGCGAAGGGTGACTTCCGGCTCGGACCCCAGCGGTACGACCAGAAAATGCGTTTTGAGCTGATGAGCGCGATGACCCGCCCCGAGCTCAAGGCCAAGGCGCTCGCCGCGTTCGCCGACACGCGACAGCAGATGGAGCGGCTGGCGCGCACTCTCCCGGGGTGCGCCGGCGGCACCCAGCAGCTGGCGATCGAATGCGGCCTGGCCCTCAGCTATGCCGAACGGGCGCCGCGCGCACAGCTTGAGGCGCGCACCCGCGAAACTCTGGAGCAGGCGACCGAGTTCGTCCGCGCCAAGGGCTTTGTCGGCATGCCCAGCGGGCCGGTTCAGGTGATCACGATGCCGACGTTCAACCAGGGCAACTCGGTTGCGTATGACGACGCGCCGGGCGCGCTGGAGGCCGACCTGCCGAACCTGTTCGCGGTCTCCCCGATCCCGGCGGACTGGAGCGAATCGCAGGCGATTAGCTTCCTCACCGAATACAACACCTACATGCTCAACGACCTGTCGATCCACGAAGGCATGCCGGGTCATTACCTCCAGCTCGACCACGCCAAGCGCACGCGCGATCCGTTGCGCGCCGTGCTCCAGTCAGGTCCATATATCGAAGGGTGGGCGGTCTACGGCGAAGGATTGATGGCCGAGCAAGGCTATCTCGGCGGCGAGGCGACCCTGGAAGGCAAGCTGTTCGCGCTAACGATGCTCAAGATGCGCTTGCGCTCGATCACCAACACAGTGCTCGACATCGGCATCCAGACCGAAGGGATGGAGCGCGACCAAGCCATGTCCCTGATGATGACCGGCGCGTTCCAGCAGGAGCGCGAAGCGGCCGGCAAGTGGACCCGCGCCAGCCTGTCGTCGGTGCAACTGCTCAGCTACTTCACCGGATTTGAAGAACACATGGCTCTGCGCCAGGAAGCCATGCGGCGCTGGGGCAGCAAATATAACTTGCGGCGCTACAACGACGCGGTGCTGGCTCATGGCTCGCCGCCGGTGAAATACGTCCGCGCGCTGATGTTCGACCTGCCCGTCGATTAATCGCTCAACCCGAAATGCGCGCGGTAGCGGGCAAAGCAGCGCGCGCCGCAGGTAAGGCGGATCAGCGCCCCTTCGGCCATCGCGGTGGCACGGCGCGGATCCTCTTCGAGCGCCGGGCGGATCGCCTCGCGGTTCCATTCTTCCGAATGCTTGACGTCGAGCGTGGCGTGTAGCGCGTAGTAAAGGCGGTCCTTGCCCGACAGACCGATGCGCTTCAATCCCTCGGCAGTGCGGGCCGACCGCTCCGGCGCGGTCAGTTCGATGACGCCGAGCGCACCCACAGAGTGCCAGGCGTAGCGCCGCGTCGAGGCCATGGCCGTCATCGCATTCGCCAGCGCCAGGCTTTGCCACACGGTGGTTTCGATATGCGGGTCGAGTGCCAGCGTTTCGACCAGCGCGTCGAGCAACCTGCCATGGACCGCCGATTGCTGACCGCGGCCCATTTCGTCCCAGTAATTGCGCGCCAGTTCAAGCTTTGTGCGCGCGGGCAGCTTGACCTGGGTCATCGCCGTGAGGTCTTCGAAGCCCGCCTCCCCGGCCGCTTCCTGTTCCAGAAACCAGCGCAATTCTGCCCGGCCGGCCTGTTCGGCCAGCCAAATGAACAGGGAATCGCCCTGCCCGGGACCGGTGCCTTTGAGGTCTTCGAACCAGGCAATAAATCCGTCGGAATCGCTCGGGACCGACGCGGCTTCATCGGCCACTTCGGCCCACAGCTCCTCGAGAAAGCCGCCTTCGAAGCGAAGCATTCTGGCATCTTCGGCGAGGCGCGATTGCCAGTCGTCCGACGGGAAGGCCGGGGCCAGGCGCTGGCTGTTCCAGCGTGCCAGCGACTGCTGAAAGGCGTCGTTGCAAAACTGCGAGGCAAAGCTCGCGCGGTTGAATTGAGTGCCCATGAAAGTCCCGCGAATGGAGTGGATAGATGCACAGCGCTCGACCGGGCACGCCGGGTCCACATCTGACATCGGTTAATCTGGCCCGGCCCCGGTCCGCAAAGTGCGCAGGGTAACCGACCACCGCGTCACCGCCAGTGGCGCGATCGAGTGATCCCAATCCCACCGGACTTCTCTGGCCAGGCGATAAAGCGACCGTGGCGGGAGGATCACGCGGCGTCGTTCGAAGCCGCCGTCAACGCGCCGGCGCAGGCGCAGGGTGCATTCGGCGCCGAGCGACAGACCGAGGACGTCCTGATAATGCGGGCGATCGCGATGCCAGCCGATCCCGGCGCCCGGATCGTAGCGGATCAGCAGCGCCGCTTGCAGCGCCGCCGGATCGAGCCCGGCCTGGGGTGCCAGCAAGTCCCGCGCGGCGGCCAGCCACGGCGGAAACGGCGGCGCCGGATCGAGCCGGTGGCGGCTGAAATCATAGGCCGAGCCATAATGCACGGTCAGCCGTTTGCCGTGCCATTGACCGAACTGGAACGGCGCGAGCGGGGCGGCGTCGATGTGCGCGATGAGCGTGGCTTCCTCGCTTGCACTGACAGCATCGAAGACCAGCCCCAGGCCCGGTACGGGGGGTGCTGGTTGGCTGTGAAACAAGTCGCCCTGAACGGTCATCATCGCCATAGGGCAACGATGCACCAGGCGCGCACGATCCTGACAATCGCCACGCCGGGGCGCGGCTTGCATGAAATCACCGAAGAGGTGGCGGACTGGCTTGGCGGGACCGGGATTGGCGCGGGCGTGGCGACGCTGTTCTGCCAGCATACCAGCGCCAGCCTGCTTATCACCGAAAATGCCAGCAGTGCCGTCCAGCGCGACATCCTGCGCTGGCTGGAACGCGCAGTGCCGGAAGGCGCGCACTATGAGCACGACGACGAGGGCGCCGACGACATGCCGGCTCACATCAAGGCGCTGATCACCGGCAACAGCCTGACCGTGCCGGTCATCGACAGACGGCTGGCACTGGGCACCTGGCAGGGAGTCTTCCTCGCCGAACACCGCACCCGGCCGCATTCGCGACGGATCGCGGTGCATGTGATCGGCGAATGAGCGAAACATCCGTTGTCATGGAGCGTTGCCGGGCGACATGACCATTCAGATCGCCGCCCATTTCGCGTTCACGCTCCCCCAGCCGAGCGACGTGCTGCTTCAGTTCGAGGCCGCCGCCATTCCGGAACAGAGAGTGCTGGAATGGAATTCGGTACTCCCGCGTGCCGAACACATTGCCCGGATTGCCGCCGAAGACGCGATCGGCGAGCGTGTGTGGGCGCGCCTCGATGGCCGGTGCGAAGTGGATTACACCGCCAAGGTCGAAGTCCAGCGCCTGCTCGCCGAACTCGAGACGCTCGGCCAACTCGAACCCCATTTGCTGCCCGGCGATACCGTGCCGTACCTGTTCGATTCGCGATATTGCCCAGCCGACCGCCTGCAGCACTTCGTGGCGGACGAGTTCGGCGCATTGTCGGGCGGCGAACGGATCGTGGCGATGCGCGACTGGATCTCCGACACATTTACTTACGAGCCTGGCAGCACGGCGAGCACCACTGCGCTCGACAGCTTCGTCGAGCGGCGCGGGGTGTGCCGCGATTATGCCCACGTGATGGTCACCCTAGCCCGGGCGAGCGCGATCCCGGCCCGCTACGTCAGTTGCTATGCACCGGGCGTCTCGCCGCCCGACTTTCACGCCGTGGCGGAAGTGTTCCTGGCCGATCCGGGAGTGCCGGGCGGCGGCGCGTGGCACATCGTCGATGCCACCGGCATGGCCGATCCGGCGGAAACGGTGAAAATCGGGGTCGGGCGTGACGCGGCAGACGTCAGCTTCATGACCGTGTTCGGCACCGCGCAGTTTGAATGGAGCGCGGTCACCGTCAGCAAGATGCGACTTTGACTTGCGGTGGCTTATTGCGCAGTGCAGCATTGATCCACTCCGGATAAGGCCCCCGCGCGGATGAGCTTCAAGGCCCAGACCCTGCTGCTGTTTGGCGCTACTGGCGACCTGTCCCAGCGCATGCTGCTGCCGTCGCTGTGCGCGCTCGATGCCGATGGCCTGCTCGATCCGGAATTGCGGATCGTGGGGACCGCTCGCTCCCCCCTGAGCGACGCTGAATTCCGCGACTTCGCCCGCGCCGCGATAGAGCGCCAGCTGGCGGCGGAACGCCGGGGCGATGTCGGGAAATTCCTCGATCGGCTGCATTACGAGGCGCTCGACGTGACCAGCGCGGACGGGTTCGTCACGCTAGCCGGCAAGATCGGCGGCGGATGCGAGCGGCTGGCGATCTTTTTGTCGACCGCGCCGAGCTTGTTCGAAACCACCATCGAGGGTCTTGAAGCCGCCGGGCTCGCGTGCGAGACGACCCGCATCGGCCTTGAGAAGCCGCTCGGGCTCGACCTCCCAAGCAGCCGCGAGATCAACGACGCGGTCGCCAAGGCTTTCCCCGAGGAGCGGACCTTCCGCATCGACCATTATCTGGGCAAAGAAACGGTCCAGAACCTGCTCGCACTGCGCTTCGCCAACGTGATGTTCGAACCGCTGTGGAACGCGCAGCACATCGCGCATGTGCAGATTACGGTCGCCGAGACAGTCGGGCTGGAGAAGCGGGCCGATTTTTACGACCAGACCGGCGCGCTGCGCGACATCCTCCAGAACCACATCCTCCAGCTGCTGGCGCTGGTGGCGATGGAGCCGCCGACCAGTTTCGATGCCGGCGCGGTGCGTGACGAGAAGGTCAAGGTGCTGCGCGCGCTGCGGCCGGTCGGCCCGGGGGAAAGCGTCACCGGGCAATATCGCGGCGGCGCGGCGGGCGGTGAGATCGTACCCGGGTACGATCAGGAGCTGGGCCGCGAAAGCCGGACCGAGACCTTCGTCGCGATCAAGGCCCACGTCGACAACTGGCGCTGGGCCGGCGTGCCGTTCTACTTGCGGACCGGCAAGCGCTTGCCCGAGCGGGTGACCGAAATCCTCGTCCAGTTCCGCGACATCCCGCACTCGATCTTCGATGGGGCGAAAACGCTCCCCAACAAGCTGTTGATCGGGATCCAGCCTGAAGAGAACATCACCCTGTCGCTGATGGCGAAAGTCCCGGGGCTCGACCGCGACGGGCTGAGCTTGCGGGAAGTCCCGCTCGACATCGCCATGGCCGATGCGTTCAGCGGCACCGAACGGCGGATCGCTTACGAAAGGCTGTTGCTCGACTTGATCGAAGGGCGGCAGACGCTGTTCGTTCGCCGCGACGAGGTCGAGGCGCAATGGACGTGGGTCGACGCCATACGCGGCCAATGGGCCCGCGAAGGAATTACGCCGAAGCCCTACGTGGCGGGCAGCTGGGGCCCCAGTGCCGCTATCGCCCTGGCCGAGCGCGACGGAGTGAGCTGGCATGAGTGAACTCCATCCCGCCATTGACCGCATAACCCGGCGGATCATCGCCAAGTCGGCCGACAGCCGCCAGCGCTACCTCGAACTGATGGAAACCGAGGGCGACAAGCACGCCGACCGCAATCGTGAACTGCCATGCTCGAACTTGGCCCACGGGTTCGCCGCGATGGGCGAGGACAAGGCCAGCATCGCCACTCGACGCGGGCCCAACATCGGCATCGTCAGCGCTTACAACGACACCATTTCCAGCCATCAGCCGTACGCCGCCTATCCGCCGCAAATGAAAATCTGGGCACGCGAGGTCGGCGCTACCGCGCAAGTCGCAGGGTCCACGCCGGCGATGTGCGACGGCGTTACCCAGGGCATGCCGGGGATGGAGCTGAGCCTGTTCAGCCGCGACGTGATCGCGATGGCGACAGCTGTCAGCCTGAGCCATGCGATGTACGATTGCGTTGCCTTGCTGGGCATGTGCGACAAGATCGTGCCGGGGCTGCTGATCGGCGCGCTCCGGTTCGGCTGGCTGCCGACGCTGTTCGTGCCGTCGGGCCCGATGCCGAGCGGCATCTCCAACAAGGAGAAGCAGCGCGTCCGCCAGCTGTACGCGGAAGGCAAGGCGACTCGCGACGAACTGCTCGATAGCGAGGCCAAGAGTTACCATGCGCCGGGGGTGTGCACCTTCTACGGCACCGCCAATACGAACGAGATGATTCTCGAGTTGATGGGCCTGCAGATGCCCGGATCGCCGTTCATCAATCCCGGTACCCCGCTACGCACCGCGCTGACCAGAGCGGCGACCCACCGCATCGCGGAGATGAGCCGGACCGGGAACGGTTACCGCCCGCTGGCGCGGTGCGTGGACGAAAAAGCGATCGTCAACGCCGCGGTCGGCCTGATGGCGACCGGTGGCTCGACCAACCACATGATCCACATCCCGGCCTTGGCCCGTGCCGCCGGCATCCATATCGACTGGAGCGACATGGCTGAACTGAGCCGGGCCGTGCCTCTGGTCGCGCGGGTCTATCCCAACGGTGCAAGCGACGTGAACCAGTTCCACGCCGCCGGCGGCCTGGGTTTCGTGATCGGCGAGTTGCTCGAGGCCGGGCTGATCCACGCCGACGTCGTGACCGTCGCGGCGGGAGGTATGGCGGACTACGCGCGCGAGCCGTGGCTCGATGACGGTGCGCTCGCCTATCGCGAGATCGGCGCGAGCGGCGACCCCGCAATCCTGCGCCCGGTTGCCGACCCGTTTCAGCCCGAGGGCGGCATGGTGCTGGTCGAAGGCAATCTCGGACGCGGGTGTTTCAAGACCAGCGCGGTCGATTCAACCCGCTGGACCGTGGAGGCGCCGTGTCGGGTGTTCGAACGACAGGAGGATGTGGCGAGCGCGTTCACCGCCGGCGAACTCGACCGAGATGTGGTGGTGGTGGTCCGCTTCCAGGGCCCGCGCGCCAATGGCATGCCGGAATTGCACAAGCTGACCCCGCCCCTGGGCGTGCTGCAGGACCGTGGCTACAAGGTCGCGCTCGTGACCGACGGGCGCATGTCCGGGGCCAGCGGCAAGGTCCCCAGCGCGATCCACGTTAGCCCCGAGGCGCACAGCGGCGGCCCGCTCGCCTTCCTGCGCGACGGCGACGTGGTGCGGCTGTGCGCGCAGGACGGATCGCTGTCGACCACCGCCGACTTGCCTGGCCGTGAGCCGGCTCCCCAGCCGCCGTCCGAATGGGGCACCGGGCGCGAGCTGTTCGAGATGCTGCGCGCGGGCGCAGACGATGCCGAGCGCGGCGCCTCGGCCATGCTGGCGCTGGCGGGCCTGTGACCGAACTCGTCACCATGGACGTCGGTGGCACTCATGCCCGGTTCGCGCGCGCGAGCCTTTCCGCGGACGGGTCGATCGCGCTGGGCGAGCCGGTCCTGCTCGACACTGCTGCCTTTCCCGGTCCCGAGCAGGCGTGGCACGAATTCGCGCGACTCAACGGCGCGCCCCTGCCGCGCGCCGCGGCGATCGCCATCGCCGGGCCGGTCACCGGCGACACCGTGCCGATGACCAACAGCCCGTGGGTTCTGCATATCGCCGCGTTCAAGCAGGCGGTGAAACTCGACGCGATCACCGTGCTCAACGATTTCGGTGCGGTTGCTCACGCGGTCGCGCGCGCGCCGGAGGATCAGCTCGTCCACCTGTGCGGTCCTGACCGGCCGCTGCCCCGGCAGGGCACGATCAGCGTGATCGGTCCGGGTACAGGCCTCGGCGTGGCGCATTTCCACCGCCAAGACGGCGTCTATCACGTCCAGGCGACCGAGGGCGGGCATATCGGGTTTGCCCCGCAAGACGCGATCGACGATCGCATTCTTGCTCAATTGCGCGCCCAGCACGGGCGGGTGGCAACCGAGCGGGTCAACGCTGGGCCCGGGATAGTGCCGATTTACCACGCGCTCGGCGGTCACGCGCTGGACGGAGACCGCGCGATCTGGAGTGCGGGTCTGGACGACAGCGATGAACTGGCAGCGCTCGCGGTCGAGCGGTTCTGCGGCTCGCTCGGCGTGGTTGCCGGCGATTATGCGCTTGCCCACGGCGCCAGCGCACTGGTCCTTGCCGGCGGGTTGGGGCTCAAGCTGCGCAGCGTCCTGCCGCGCTCGGCCTTCGCGGAGAAATTCTGCGCCAAGCCGCACTACGAGGACATGATGGCCAATATTCCGGTCAAGTTGATCGTCCACCCCCAGCCCGGCCTCTACGGTGCGGCGGCCGCATTCCAGCGGGAGCATGCTCAATGAGCCCGATCGAAACGCTGATGCGCACCGCGCCGGTGATTCCAGTCCTGGTGATCGAAGATTTGGCGGGCGCGCGCGAACTGGCCGAAGCACTGGTCGCCGGGGGCCTGCGAGTGCTCGAAGTGACGCTAAGGACACCCGAGGCGCTCGATGCGATCGGCGAGATGAAGCAAGTCCCAGGCGCGATCGTCGGGGCGGGAACGGTGCTCAACCCGGCCCAGCTGCGGCAGGCACAGGCCGCCGGGGCGGAATTCATCGTCTCGCCGGGGCTCACCGAACCGCTGGCGCGCGCCGCGATCGACAGTGCGCTGCCGTTCCTGCCGGGGGTGGCGAACGCGGGCGACATCATGCGCGGGCTCGATCTCGGTGTGACGCACTTCAAATTCTTCCCCGCCGTCGCTGCGGGAGGCATTCCGGCACTAAAGGCGCTGTCGGCTCCGTTCGGACAGGTCCGTTTCTGCCCGACCGGAGGCATCGACCTCGCCGCCGCCGGGCACTGGCTCGCGCTCCCCAGCGTGCTGTGCGTCGGCGGCAGCTGGGTCGCACCGCGCGGGGCAAGCAGCGCCGAAGTGGAAACTCTCGCCCGCGAGGCCGCGGGGCTGGCCGGCATCCGGTGAGGACCCTCGCCGACCTCAGCGATCGGCTCCAGGCTTTGCACCAGCGCACAGTCGAGACGCCGCTGTTCAACCCGGTGTTCCAGCTCTCGCTCGAATTGTCGCGCCTGATTGAACGGGGCGAGCTCACGCTGGCCGATTGCGAGGGGTTGATCGCCGAGATGGAATGCGACGCGCTGCAGGCGCGCGCCACCCGCTTGCGGACGCTGGTGGGGCCGGTCGCGCTGACCGCCAATGACCAGGCGCTGGCGCGACAACTGGAGACCGGCGCATTCGATTCATTTCGTGCGCGCTGGGAACGGCCCGTGTTGCACGCAGTGTTCACCGCGCATCCGACTTTCCTGCTCACACCCGCGCAATCCGCCGCCGTGGCCGACGCCGCCAGCAGCGATGACGCGATCGGCGCAGGCGCGTGTGTGGTGCCGACCAGCCGTGAGCCGATCACACTGATTCAGGAGCACCAGCAAGCGATGACCGCGATCGCCCGCGCCCAGGACGCGCGCGACGCGATCGTGGGCCAGGTGCTCACCCATGCCCAGGCTCACTGGCCCAAGCAGTGGGCCGAACTCCAGCCGGTCCCGTTCCGCTTCGCCACCTGGGTCGGGTACGACATGGACGGGCGGACCGACATCGGGTGGGGCCAATCGCTCGGCTTTCGCTTGTCGGAGAAGGCCGACCGATTGGCCCGTTACCAGGCCAAGCTCGAATCGTTCGACCGGGCCCATCCGCTGCTCGCCGAGCTGCGCCCCGCTGCCCGCTACGCCGCCGAGCGGGCCACGGACTTCGCCGCCGACTTGTCCGACCCGGCGGCACTGTCGGTCGCGGCCAACCGCCTGACCGCGAACGATCCGCGCAAGCTACTGTCGCTCGCGGGCTATATCGAACGGCTGGAGCACGAAGCGCTGACCGCCGGCGGAGTTCGCGCGGTCAATCTCAAGACGCTGGCCGCCGCAATGCGCGCGGACGGGCTCGGGATGGGATGGATCCATTTCCGGGTCAATTCCAGCCAGTTGCACAATGCGATCCGCCGTCGGCTCGACCCGGAAGGCGCCATCGATCTGGCGAGCAAGGGCGCCATCGTTCACTTGCGCAAGGCGATTGCCGAGGCGCGCCCGTTGCGTGCCAGTTTCGCGGCACTGGCGATCGAGAGTTCGACCGCCATCCGCCAATTCCTCGCGATGGCGCAGATCCTCCACCACATCGATGCCGACGCGCCGATCCGCATGTTGGTCGCCGAGTGCGAGGAGCCGGCGACCGTGCTCGCCGCGCTCTATTTCGCCAAGCTGTTCGGGATCGCCGACAAGGTCGATGTGTCGCCGCTGTTCGAGACAGAGACCGCTCTCGAGCACGGCGGCCGCCTGCTCGACGCGCTGCTCGCGGAGCCTGACTACCGCGCTTATGTCAAAGCGCGCGGGCGGGTCGCGATCCAGACCGGGTTTTCGGACGCCGGACGGTTCGTGGGTCAGATCCCGGCGGCGCTAGCAATCGAGCGGCTGCAGGGCCGGCTGGCGAAAGCGATGGCCGCCAACGGGCTGACAGGCGTGGCCGCGCTCGTTTTCAACACTCACGGCGAGAGCATGGGCCGCGGCGCGCACCCCGCCTCCATGGCCAGCCGCCTCGCCTGGCCGTTGAGCCCATGGGCGCGCGCTCGGTTCGCGGCCGAAGAGATCGTGCTCGAACCCGAGGTCAGCTTCCAGGGCGGCGACGGCTACCTGTTTTTCGCCACGCCGCGGCTGGCCCTGGCGACGCTCAGCCGCATCGTCGAGGCCGACGGGGCGCCCGCACCGCCGGGCGACGACCCGTTCTACGACCGCACCGACGTCAGCCTCGATTTTTACCGCGCGATCCGCGATCACCAGCACGCGCATCTCGAAAGCCGATCTTATTCGCGCGCGGTGACCGCGTTCGGGCTCGGGCTGCTTAATGCCACCGGCAGCCGGGTGTCGCGTCGCCAGGCAGATCTGTCGGCCGAGCGCGAGATGAACCTGCGGCAAATCCGCGCGATCCCGCACAATGCGATCCTCCAGCAGCTTGGCTATCCGGTCAACGTGATCTCGGGGCTCGGCAGCGCGGCGGAGGGCAATTATGAAGAGATTGCGGCGCTCCTGTCGGACAGCGCGCGGGGCCGGCAGATCGTCGCGCTGGTCCGCTCCGCCAATGCTTTCGCCAGCGTCAAGAGCGTGGCCGCCTTCGCCGAACTGTTCAACTCCGCCTATTGGGCGAGCCGTCCGTATCGCGGGCTCGAACAGCACCTGGCGGGCCCTTGCGAAGCGCTCGCAGAACGCCTGATCAACGACGACCGCAACGGTGTTTTCCGGCGGCTGGCCTCGCGGCTCAGGATCGATGCGCTCAAGATGCACCGGCTGATGGCCCTGGTTCCGGGCGAACCGGCCGAGCCCGGACAGGAGAAGGTGCGCCGCGCGATCGGGGTGTGCCAGGCGCTACGGCTGGCGCTGTTCCAGCACATGTTCATCCGTGTGGTGTCGATCCCCGCGTTCAGCCGCGCCAACGACATCAGCCGCGACGATGTGATCGAAATGGTCTTCACCTTGCGCGTCGATGAGGCGCTGGCGCAATTGCGGCGCGCCTATCCAACCAGCTTCCCGCGCCTGACCGATTTCGACCTGACCGAACCGACCGAGTACCCCGAGGGCGGAGAGCAAGGCTATGAGGCGATACGGCGCGATTTCATCGATCCTATCGACCAGTCCTATCGACTGACGTTGCGGATTGGCGGGGCTATCGCCAACCGTTTCGGCGCCCACGGCTGACGTTAACCCGCGCCCGGCGCCAGTCCCGCCGCGGGACGTGGGAACCTCGGGGCTGGCACTTCCGGGCGTTGAGCGCATTATCCCGGGCATGAGCCCGATAGCGAAATGGATTGGCGGCACGAGCGCCGCGCTGACCCTGCTGGTGGGCGGCGCAGTCTACGCCGGCCGCACGATCGAAGCGAACGCGAACGACCCCGAGCAGTGGTTGCGCGAAGATGCCACGACGGCCGCGGCTCCCGCCCCTGTGGAGCCCGCCGCGCTCGTCCGCCCCGCCGCGAAACCGCAAGCCGAGCCGTTCGTGATCAAGCGGATCCTGCCGATCAAGGGCGCGATCAAGTATGGCGAGTGGCACTGGGACGACACCGGCGTGGCCGATGGCCCGATCGTCATCACCGTCGATCTCGATGCGCGGGTCCTGTCGGTGTTCAAGGGCGGTTACGAGATCGGCGCGGCGGCGGTCCTGCTCGGCACGCCGGAGCATCCGACGCCCACCGGCACGTTCCCGATCATGAGCAAGGAACGCCACAACGTGTCCGAGATCTATGGCAATGCGCCGATGCCGTGGAGCCTGCGGCTGACGGGTGACGGCGTCGCGATCCATGGCGGGCGGCCGGTCGAGAACGGGTGGGCCAGTCACGGTTGCATCGGCACGCCCAACGATTTCGCGTCAAAGCTGTTTGCGACCACGCACCCGGGCGACAAGGTCATCATCACCCGCGGCAAGACCGCCAGGATCGGCAGCCGGCTGACCTAGCTCTCGCCGCGGGGCGGTTCGGGGCGAAACACCCACGTATCGCCTTCGACCGTGGCGAGCGTGCCGGCGACGTTTCCGCCCTCCCCGGCTTCGAGGCGTGCCAGCAGCCGCGCTACGTCCTGCCCGCGCGGTGCGCGGCCGATCGTTTCGAGCGCGCGCCCGATCACCCGCAGGGCAATCGCGCGCGGCGCGGTCCGGCGATAGTGGAGCACGCCCGTTTTACTGACCACCGTTTCCCGCCATTCGCGGTCAGCGGCCCAATCCAGCGCGTGGTCACCGTCGGCGAGGTGCGACGCGGATGCCGCGAGCGCCGAAGGGTCGAGCCACTCCGCGCTCGCCAGCGCGCCCCGCATCCTCACCCGATCATACCTCTGGTCAAAATTGCTCGGATCTGCCGCTGGAATTAGCCCCGCCGCAGCCACCACGGCCGCGAGCTCGGTACGCTGAAAGCCGAGCAGCGGGCGGATCAGCGGCAGTGCGCTGCCCGGCACCACCCCGCGCTCGCGCACCCCGCCCAGCCCGGCGTGCCCGCTCGCTCGGTTGAGCCGCATAAGCAGCGTTTCGGCCTGATCGTCGGCATGGTGGGCGGTGGCTATGGCCGAAAGACCCCTGTATTCGGCCCACGCGCCCAGCGCGCGATAGCGCGCCCCCCGCGCCGCGGCCTGGACGTTGCCCGCCGGCACCCTGACGGCGAGGGTTTCGCACGTAATGCCGCGACTGGCGCAGGCCCTTGCCACCAGCACGCATTCGTCGGCTGCTGCCGGCCGCAGGCCATGGTCGATCGTCGCGACCTCGATCCGGCCCGGGATCACCGCATCGGCGAGCAGCAGCATCGCCAGGCTGTCCGCCCCGCCCGAGACCGCCAGGCCGAGGCGTCGGAGCGGCTCATCTCCCTCGGGCCACAGCCGCTCCAGTGCCTTGGCGAAGCGCTCGATCTGGCCCGGTGCGGGCAGCTCACTTGGTGCAGCGGACCTTGCTTTTGGTGCGGTCATACTGTTCCTTCAGCCGCCCGGTGGCGAGCGCGGGATATGTATCACCGAATTCGGCCAAGGCGATGCAGGCGCGGCTGGTGTCGCTGATCGCGATCATCGAATCCGCCAGCAGCAGCAAGCTGTCGGGCGCGCGCGGTCCCTGCTTGTTGGTCTGGTAGTTGTCGAAGAAGTACTTGGCCGCCTCGCGCGGCTGGCCGTCGTCCATATAGGCGCGCCCCAGCAAGTTGCGGCCATAGCTGACCTTGGCGTGCGTGGGGTACTTTTGCAGGTACAGCGCGAGTTGCTGACGAGCCTCGGGAAAATAGCCAGCTTCCCACAATCGGTAGCCATAGCTGTATTCGTCGTCCGCCGTGTCCGCGGTTTGCGGCTTGGCGATCGCGCGCACCGCGGCCAGCCGGGCCGCGGTCGGACCCGTGGCAGCAGGAGTCTGCGGCGCGCGCGGCGTAGCCAGGGGGGTGCTCCCCGATACGACCGGACGCGTCGTCGTCGTCACGCGCGTGGGCGAGATCGGAACTCCGGAGCTGCCTGCGGACAGTGAGGGCAGCGGGATGACCCCGGTTGGCTGGATCACCGGCTCTTCGGGAGGCGCAGCGGCGGCCGCCAGCGCCGCCTGCGCATCGTCGAACCGCTTTTTGAGCTGTGCGAGCGTGTTGTCCTTTTCCTCGCTCTGCGCGGTCAGCCGCTGGACCTGCCCTTCAAGCGAATCGAGCCGCGCGAGCACGTCGGTCAGCGCGGTCGCGGACGGCGTGCCCGACGGCACCGCAACCGATTGGGCCGGGCTGCCGGGTGTGACTTCGGGCGTGAAGAAGCGGCTGTCGCTGCCGCTCGGAAACACCACCCGCTGGAGCGCCTTCACCTCTGCTTCGACTTTGCGGATGCGCGCGTCGTCCTGTGCGGCCGCCGGGACGGCAACCGCGCCCCCAAGACCGGCCAGCAGCAGCGCCGCCGCTGCTGTGCGCGGAATGCTCCACCCCATCGTCATATCCATATCCCTCGTGTCCGATGCAGGATCAAGTTCGCGCGCCGCGAGCGAACCGCGCCTGAACAAGTCCCTGCGGCGAGTCTGCCAAGACGCGAATCGCTTGTCGAGGTGGCAAGGCCGCTAGGTTGTGGGCGACGGCGACGAAATGGGCACCACGCGCGGCAAGGTGGGAGTCGCGGGAGCGGCCACGCGCGTAAGCAGGGCTTGCGCAGTGACAGGTACGTCCTTCATCCTGGTCTGCACCTCGGCCAGCTTCGGGACCGGACGCCCGGCAATGGTGATGGCCAGCGCCTCGGGCCGTCCGGTCCACAACTGCGGGCTCTGTGCGTCGGCCGGGACGGTATAGCTTTCGTTCAGCGCCAGCTCCTTCTGCATCAGCTGCTTGCCGGCGCCATCGTAGAACTTGACCCACACTTTGTCCGCCAGCGCGGTGAACACGACCGGTCCCGTAGGCCCTGTCACGGCCATACCACCCGGCTTGCTCGCGGCCAGCGCTGCCTGCTGCTCTGTGCGCTGCTGGTCGAGCAACGACGGCAGCTCGGCCGCTGGAGTGACGTAGGGCCGGAAAAACGCGAACAAACCGGCCAGCACCAGCAAGACCGCCAGCACCGACAACCAGCCGAGCAGCCGCGAGGGTACCCGCGCCGGATCGCCCGGCTCGAAGCTGGCCGGCCGATGGCGAGGATCGAGCGAGCCCGCGTCGAGTTCGGTGCGCACTTGCGACGCGATTTCCTCGGAATTGAGCCCGACGAGCCGGGCGTAAGTGCGGGTAAACCCGATCGCGTAGGTGCGGCCCGGCAACTTGGCGAAATCGCCACTCTCGATCGCGACCAGCTGGCGCTGAGGAATGCGGGTCTGGGCCGCGACTTGCTCAAGCGTCAGCCCGCGCTGCGTGCGCGCGGCACGCAGGCGCTCGCCCGCGCCGAGCGGCAATCCGGCCTGAGCCTCGAGAGTGGGGTCGTCCATTCAGCTATCCTGCCAACGGCGGTAACTGCCGTGAAGCGGTGCCGGCGGCGCCGAGTCAAGGTTCACCAACCTCATTCGGCCTCAATTCCGCGCTCTTCGGCCCATTGCTGCAGCGTCAGGCGCATGTTTTCCGGCGGATCGGCCAACCAGCGTGTCATCGCGGCGCCGATCTCGGCGGTATCGACCTGGCGGACCAGCTCCTTGATCGGACCGACTGCGGCAGGGGTGATCGACAGGCGGCGGATACCGAGCCCGATCAGCGCCAGCGCCTCGAGCCGCCGGCCGCCCATCTCGCCGCACACCCCAAGGTCGACCGGATGCCCGGTGGTGGCGCGCACCACGCGTTGGAGGAAGCGCAGGATCGCGGGGCTGAGCCAGTCGTAACGCTCGGCCAGCGCCGGGTTGGCCCGGTCGGCGGCGAACAGGAACTGCGTCAAGTCGTTGGTACCGATCGAGATGAACGCCACGCGCGGAAGCAACTGGTCGAGCATCTCGGCGAGCGAGGGCACTTCGAGCATGACCCCGTAGTTGATGGTATCGGGCAACTGCTTCTTGCGCTCCCGCAGGAAGGCGACTTGCCGATCGAATACCGCCTTGGCCGCGTCGAACTCCCACGGCTCCGAAACCATCGGGAACATCACGTTGAGCGTGCGTCCCGCCGTCGCTTCGAGCAGCGCGCGCGCCTGGACCTTGAGCAGCCCTTCACGCTCGAGCGCCAGGCGCAACGCACGCCAGCCCATCGCCGGGTTCTCGTCCTCGCGGCTGATCTCGCTGCGCAGATAAGGCAGCGACTTGTCGCCTCCGATGTCGACCGTGCGGAAAATCACCGGCTTGTCACCCGCGAGGTCGAGAACGTCGGCATAAAGCCGTGTTTGCCGGTCGCGCGCTGGCAGCACCGCGGAGACCAGAAACTGGAACTCGGTCCGAAACAGGCCGATACCGTCGGCGCCGGTCAGGCTGAGCATGGGGATGTCATCCCGCAGCCCCGCATTCATCATCACCTGGATGCGCTGCCCGTCGCGGGTAATCGGTTCGACATCGCGCATTTTGGCATAAGCGGCCTGCCGTTCGCGGCTGCGCACGACCCGGGTGGCAAACGTGTCGAGCACGTTTTGCGTCGGGCGGATGGTCAGCGTTCCGGCATCCCCGTCGAGCAGCAGTTCGTCGCCTTCGCGGATCAAACCACGCGCGCCGCGCACCCGCCCGAGCACCGGTACGCCGATCGCCCGCGCCACGATCACCACGTGCGCGGTCAGCGAACCTTCTTCCAGCACCACACCCTTGAGCCGGCGCTTGTCGTATTCGAGCAATTCGGCGGGCCCGAGGTTCTTGGCAATGAGGATCGAATTACCCCTCAGGCCCACGCTCGCCGCGGTCCCCAGCTGGCCCGAGACGATCCGCAGCAACCGGTTCGACAAATCCTCCAGGTCGTGCATCCGGTCGGACAGCAGCGGGTCCTTGATTTCGCGCATCCGCATCCGCGTCCGTTGCTGCACGCGCTCGATCGCCGCCTCGGCGGTGAGCCCGGAATCGATCGCTTCGTTGATCCGCCGGCTCCACCCCTCGTCGTAGGCGAACATCTTGTATGTCTCGAGCACTTGCTGGTGTTCGCCCTCGACGCCGAATTCGGCGTGGTTGGCCATCGCGTCGATCTGTTCGCGCATCTTGTCGAACGCCAGATAAACCCGCTGGCGCTCGGCCTCGACGTCGTCGGCGACAGTTTGTTCGATGTTGACCCGCGGCTGGTGGAACACCGCGCTGCCGCTGCCGAGGCCCTTGACCAGCTGGAGGCCGGCGAGGACCTGCTGGCCGCTGTGCGCGCCCGGCACGCTGAGTGGGTCTTCGTCGTCGACCAGGCCGGCGTTATGGATCAGTTCGGCCAGCACCATGGCCACCGTCTGCAACGCCTCCGTCTCGACTTCCTCGTAGCGCCGCGGCTCGACATGCTGGACCGTCAGCACGCCGATCGCTCGTTCGCGCCGGACAATCGGCACCCCCGCGAACGAGTGGAATTTCTCTTCTCCGGTTTCCGGCATGTACTGGAATTCCGGGTGCGTGGCCGCCTCGGCCAGGTTCAGCATCTCGATGTTCTGCGCGATCGTACCGGTCAGTCCTTCGCCAACCCCCAGCTTGGTGACGTGGACCGCGCCCTGCTCGAGCCCGCGAGTCGCGAACAGCTCGAGCAAGCCTTCGCGCAGCAGGTAGATCGAACACACTTCGCTATCGAGCGCGTCACCGATGATGTCGACAACTTGGTTGAGCTTACCTTGCGCGTGAAGACGCGAGGCCATCAGCTCATGGAGCTGGGTTAGGATCGAGCGGGCGGCGGCGACGGCAGTCATCGCGGCACCGCCTACCGGATATGATCGGCTTTGGAAATGAGCGCCGGCCGGTCAGGACCGACCTTGCGTCGGGCCTGCCGCCGGGCAGGGAGTCCGCCGCTCAGCCGAACGACAGCGCTTCCTTGATTCGCAGCTTTTGCCGCTTGAGCGCCTGGATCATCGCACTGTCGGGAGCAGGCCTGCCCAGTTCATCGCGCAGGCGCTGATCGAGCCCTTGGTGCTTGGCCTGAAGAGCCGTGGCGTGCGAGGTTTCCATACGCGTTCTCCTTGTCTGGGATCACCGAAATGTCCCGTCCGAACGACCCTGCGAACGACTCGCCGCGTGAGAGCGAGGCGTCGCGATTGTCATCAAATCATAACTCTCTTAACTCTTCAAATACTGCCTGCGGTGAAGCGGGCCGAATGGACGCCGCGGCGAGAGGAAACCGGTGAACGAAGACGAGATGCGCAAGCGTCTGGCGTACCTGAAGACCGAGCATCGCGATCTCGACGCGGCGATCGCGGCACTGACCTTGGCGGGCTCCGGCGACCAATTGCAGCTCGCCCGGCTCAAGAAGCGCAAGCTGCGGCTGAAGGACCAGATCGCCATCTTCGACGATTATCTGACGCCCGACATTATCGCCTGACCTTGGGAATAGCCGCGTCGGTATCGCCGCACCGTTCCTTAGCGGGACGGCGGAGGAAAACCGCGCCGCGGGACTCGCGTCACCCGGCTGCGGTGGAGTAGCGATGCGGCAATGGCCAAACCCGCAGATCTGAGCCCGACGATTATCGAAGCCCTTTACAGCGAGGCGCTGCTGCTGGCTGACGAGGCGCGCGCGGCATTCGACCAGTCAAGCGCGGAACGCCGCACCGGCGTGGATGAGGATCTCGCGCGTATCGCGCTATCGTGCGAGGCATTGCGCACGACCACCCGCATGATGCACTCGATTGCATGGCTGCTGAACCAGCGGGCGCATCTGGCCGGTGAGCTGACCCAGTTCCAGCTGCGGCGCCACGGCCGTCTGCCGCCCGCACAACCCGACAGCGCCGGACAGTTTGCGCTGCTCGATCCAGTTGTGGCCGAACTGGCGGACCGTACCCGCCGCTTCCATGCCCGCATCCAGCGGCTCGACACCGCGTGGCGCGACAGCTTCACGATGCATCCCGCGGCGATTCATCGGCTGCGCGAGCGCCTCGGGGTTGCGGTCGCGGCGCTTTAACTGAGGTGGCCGCAGGGGTGTGGCATCCCGGACTTTTGATGTTCAGGCTGCGCTGCTGTTGACGCCCAGGCTCTGTAGATAGCGTTTCACGTTGCGCGCGGCCTGCCGCAGCCGCTGCTCGTTCTCGACCAGGGCGATCCGCACAAAACCCTCGCCGTCCTCGCCATACCCGACGCCTGGCGCGACCGCGACGTCGGCGTGAGTCAGCAATTGCTTGGAAAACTCCAGGCTGCCCATCTCGCGTACCGCAGGCGGCAGCGGTGCCCACGCGAACATCGAGGCGGGCGGAGCGGGGATGTCCCACCCGGCGCGGCCGAACGCTTCGACCAATACGTCACGTCGCCGGTGGTACAGTTCGCGGTTTTTCGCAACGATGTCCTGCGGCCCGTTGAGCGCGGCGACCGCGGCCGCCTGGATCGGAGTAAAGGCGCCGTAATCGATATAGCTCTTCACCCGCGTCAGCGCCGCAATCAGCGTCTTGTTGCCGACTGCGAAGCCGATCCGCCACCCCGCCATCGAGTAAGTCTTGCTGAGGCTGGTGAATTCGACCGCGACATCCATCGCCCCCTTGGCCTGGAGGATCGAGGGCGTCGGCTGGCCGTTGTAGTACAGCTCTGAATACGCAAGGTCCGACAGTACCCAGACCTTGTTCTCCTTCGCCCAGTCGACCAGCTTCTGGTAGAAGGCCAGATCGACGACCTCGGCCGTCGGGTTGGACGGGTAGTTGACGATCAGGACCGTCGGTCGCGGCACCGTGAACCGCATCGCGCGGTCCAGCGATTCCCAATAGTGTTCGTCGGGCGTAGTCGGGACCGAGCGGATCGAAGCACCCGCGATGATGAACCCGAACGTGTGAATCGGATAGCTTGGGTTCGGTGCCAGCACGGTGTCGCCGGGCGCGGTGATCGCGGTGGCGAGTGTCGCCAGCCCTTCCTTCGAACCGAGCGTGACGACGACCTCATGCTCGGCGTCGACCTCGACCCCCCAGCGCCGCTGATAGTAATTGGCCTGGGCCTTGCGCAGGCCGGGCACACCCTTGGACTGCGAATAGCCGTGCGCCGCGGGATCCCGCGCCACTTCACACAGCTTGTCGATCACGTGCTGCGGCGGCGGCAGGTCGGGATTGCCCATGCCGAGGT
>JBDSUJ010000104.1:0-17761 GCA_039927815.1 Croceibacterium sp.
AGATTGAGGCGCCCGTCGAAGTTGCCCGTGCGATGCTGAAACAGGCTCTTGGCTTCGATAACGTCCGGTTCGCCATGGAGACCGTGCTTGAATTCGGCATACAGCGCGGTGTCGAGATTGAGCGCGCGAACGCGGCCGAGGGCATAGATTGCTTCCACGGCGAGGGCGTCGATTCGGCGCGATGCGCCCGGTTCGCGGCCGGTTTCAATCAAGCCCGCAATTGACAGGCGAGAGCTGACGGCATGTTCGGCTTCGACGACCATGCCATCTTCGCGATCGGCCGAACCGCCTGTCAGGCGACCGTAGCGCATCTCGATCTCGGTGACGCCTTTGTCGACGGACGCCCCGTAAACCGGGTCTCCGACACCGGGCGTAGCGACCGCTGGGGCCGCCAAGATTCCGAAAGCGGCAAAAAAAAGCCATTTCAATCGCACTGGGTCTCTCCGTCTCGGAATGCGATATTGAGATCACTTCGCATTAGCAAGACGGAATTGCATTTAGTCTGTGGCCGAGTTCACCATGTAAAAGCCCTGGCAGCGCGAGGCTGCCAGGGCTGAGAGTGTTTGGAGGCGCTTACGGCTTTGGTCAGTAACCGCGATAATAATAGCCGTCCTGCTGGTGGTCGTAGGCATGCTCACGATTGAGGTAGTCATGTTCCGCCCGGTGTTCGCGTTTAATGTACCGGTGCAACTGGCGATGGTCGCGCCGGCTCAAACCCTGCTGATGGGCTTGCGAGTGCAGGTCGTCGAGATCGTCGTGAGCATCGGCGTGCTCATCGTCAATATCTTCGTGCTGACTCTCGTGGCGATAGTTACTGTTGTACCCGTTGTACCCGTTGTACCCGTACCCGGAATTACCGTAACTCGAGCCGTAGCCATAGGGTGAACCGTAGCCATAAGGCGAGCCATAACCGCCATAGCCGCCTGATCCGATGGTTACCGAAAACACGCCTCTGGCGGCAGCGGGCGCCGGGGCCATCAAAGCGATTCCCGCCATTCCAGCCAGGGCCAGGACAATCTTGGATTTCATGGTTCTCACTCCCGAAGTTGTGATGCCGCTGTGATCCCATGGGGCTGCATACAGGCTGAATGCGCCGTCGCGCGGTTGACAGCATGGGCGGTTCGCGACCGTCCGAGCGACGTTTGTCAGGCCACGGCAACCGTCGCAGCGCCCTGGTATCCGCGCTGCACATCGCCGGTCAGCGCGATGGTCTGGCGGGCGCGGCCGGCGGTGTCAGCATCGGCGAACACGAAATCCCGCTCGATCGGCAACCGTTCGAGGTTGGCAAGCGAATCGCCATACCGGGCATCGGTGCGATATAGCGCGCGGCACGGCTCGGCGGGAAACGCGAGTTGCGACACCAGCGCTGGTTCGGCACCGCTCGCAGCGTCTTGCAGGCTGGCGAAAATCTCGAAGTGGCAGTGCGGATAACGCCCGCCGTAACAGCCGGGCACGATCATGCAGAAGCGGACGCGGCCTGATGGGTCGGCGGCCTGCAGCCCCCGCAAGTAGTTCACCTCGGCGCGGTCATAGAGCGAATAGGCCCCCTCAGCGTCATTCTGCCACAGATACACCGCGCTGCCGGGAAGCGGCACGCAGCCGCGGAGGATTTGTAGCTCCAGTTCGAGTGGCGCGCCGTCCGCCCCTCCCGCCATGCCGCCGAAGCTGGAGCGAATATCGCGGCGGATCACACCCGGGTTCCCCAGGACGTTGAGCCGCGGTCGCCCATTGGTGCCATCGGCGGGAAACGGGCCGCGTGTTTCGATCGGTGTGGCGGGGCGCGCCGTGCCTTGCGCCAGCACGCTCGCGCTCGAGCCCGCCAGGGCGGCGGTCCCCACGCTCGCCGCCATTCCGCCCAGCACTTGCCGTCGCCCCAGAAGCCATGCGCTATCGCGGTAAAACTGCGACATCCCCTTAGCCCTTCAACGCCTCGGAGATGTCGCGGCGGGCTTCACCGCTGGCCCAGTCATACCCGCCCATGACGCGCCACACTTCCTTACCGTCGCGGTCGTATAGCACGGTCAGCGGCAGCGCGGTTCCGCCGCCGTAAGCCATCGCTAGTGCGTTGCCGGGGTCAAGCCACTGGGGCAGGTTGCGATAGCCTTTCCGGGCGAAGAACGGCGTGACCACTTCGCCGCCTGAGAAATCCTCGCTCACCGTCACCACCGCGAGCTTGCCAGCCAGCTCGCCCGCCAGCGTGTCGAGCAGCGGCATTTCCACCACGCAGGGCGCGCACCAGGTCGCCCATAAGTTGACCAGCGCCGGCTTACCCTTGAGGCTTGCCGACTCGAGCGTTTTGCCCGCCGGGTCCTTGAGTGTGACGGCCGGCATCGCGGTCCCGGCAAAACTGCGGTCGAGCTTGCCCGTCAACTGTTCGGCCGCAGCCGGCGCGGCCGTGGGCGTTGGCTGCGGTTGCGCGGGCGGGGCGCTTTGCCTATCGCACCCGCTCACCAGCAGGGCGAAGGCGCAAGTGAGCAGCAACGGGCGCGACAGGGGCATGAACGGCTCCAACCAGATGTGGGGCGGGCGCTTCGGCGAAGGGCCCGGCGCCATCATGCGCGAGATTAATGCCTCGATCCCGTTCGACAAGGCATTGTGGCGCCAGGACATCGCGGCAAGCAAGGCGCATGTCGCGATGTTGGGTGCCTGCGGCATAGTCGCGGCGGATGATGTCGCCGCGATCGAGCACGGCCTCGACCGGATTGCCGGCGAATACGAGGCCGATGGCGTGCCCGAAGACTGGGACCTCGAGGATATCCACATGACCACCGAAAGCCGCCTCGGCGAGCTTATCGGCGCGGTCGCCGGCCGGCTCCACACCGCGCGCAGCCGCAACGACCAGGTCGCCACCGACTTCCGGCTATGGGTGCGCGATGCAATCGACCAGGTCGAGACCGCCCTGATCGCGCTGCAACGGGCGCTGTTGGTGCGCGCGGGCGAGCATGCGGACAGCATCATGCCCGGGTTCACCCATCTCCAGACCGCACAGCCGATCACGCTCGGGCATCACTTGCTGGCTTATTACGAAATGCTTCGGCGCGACCGGTCGCGGTTCGCCGACGCGCGGGCGCGGCTCAATGAAAGCCCGCTCGGAAGCGCTGCCCTGGCCGGGACCGGCTTCGCCATCGACCGCGAGATGACCGCGCAGGCGCTCGGGTTCGCGCGGCCGACCGCCAATAGCATCGACGCGGTCAGCGACCGCGACTTCGCGCTCGATTACCTGCAGGCGGCCGCGCAATGCGCGCTCCATCTGTCGCGGCTGGCGGAAGAGCTGGTGATCTGGTCGAGCCAGCCGTTCGGCTTCGTCCGCATGCCCGATTCGCTCAGTACCGGCAGCTCGATCATGCCGCAGAAGAAGAACCCTGACGCAGCCGAGCTGGTGCGTGGGCATTCGGGGCGGATCGTCGGCGCGCTGACCGCGCTGATGGTCACGCTCAAGGGCCTGCCGCTGGCCTATTCCAAGGACATGCAGGATGACAAGCCGCCGGTATTCGAGGCGCATGGGCTGCTCGGCCTGTCGCTGGCGGCGATGACCGGGATGATCGCAGGCGCGACTTTCGATACTGCGCGCATGCGCCAGGCGGCCGAGCTCGGCTACGCCACCGCCACCGACTTGGCCGATTGGCTGGTGCGCCAAGCCGGGGTGCCGTTTCGCGAAGCGCATCATGTCACCGGCGCGGCGGTCAAGCTGGCGGAACAGCAGGGCATCGCGCTCGATCGGCTGACGCTGGCCGAACTGCAGGCGATCGACAGCCGCATTGGCCAGGGGGTGTTTGCGGCGCTGTCGGTCGAAGCGTCGGTCGCGGCGCGCGCGAGCCATGGCGGCACCGCGCCCGCCCAGGTGCGAAAGCAGCTTGCCGCGGCGCGCAAAGCGCTGGAGATGGAAGGATGATCCGCCGCCTTGCCATTTTCGCCGGCCTCGCCGTCGCGCTCGCGGCGTGCGGCAGCCAGCGCGATCTGAGGCCGGCGATGGGCAGCGAGCTGCCGCCGCCGCCCTTTGGACGCGCCGACCGCCCGACGGCCAACGAGTTGCTCGCAGTCAGCGCTCAGGCCGCGCCGGTGCGCAGCGAGGAGCTGCGTCGCCAGTCCGAAGAGCGCCAGGACGACCCGTTCGACTTGCCGCCCGAAGACAGGTCCGCCGCCAAGCCCGCGCCCAAGCCCTGAGCGATGGATCATTTCCACCTCCGGGACGGCGAGCTTTACGCCGAAGAGGTACCGCTCGCGCGCATCGCCGAGGATGTCGGCACCCCGGTCTACGTTTATTCACGCGCTACTCTGGAGCGCCACGCGCGGGTCTTTCGTGAAGCGCTGACCGATGTCGGCCCCGCGCATGTGGCCTATGCGGTCAAGGCCAACCCCACCCTCGCGGTGCTCAAGGTGATGCAGCGCGAAGGGTTCGGCGCGGATGTGGTCTCAGGCGGCGAACTGGCCCGCGCGCTCGCGGCCGGGATAGCGCCGGACGACGTGGTGTTCTCGGGCGTCGGCAAGCAGCTCCACGAGTTCGCCCAGGGTCTCGATGCCGGGATCGGCCAGTTCAACCTCGAATCCGAGGAAGAGGGCGCGGAGCTGTCGGCCATGGCCGCGGCACGCGGGGAGCGGGCGCGGTGCGCGCTGCGGGTCAATCCCGATGTCGATGCCGGCACTCACGACAAGATCTCGACCGGCAAGGCCGACAACAAGTTCGGCGTGCCGATTGGCGTGGCGGCGGCGATCTATACCCGCCTGGCCGCGATGCCGGGGCTGGCGATGCGCGGGCTGGCGGTTCACATCGGCAGCCAGCTGTTCGATCTGGCCCCGCTCGAGAACGCCTTCGTCAAGCTCGGCGCGCTGATGGCGCAGCTGCGCGGCGCGGGGCTCACCGTCAGCCACATGGATCTCGGCGGCGGGCTGGGCGTGCCTTACAAGCCGGGCGACAACCCGCCGAGCCCGGCCGAATATGGCGCGATGGTGGCCCGTGTCACCCGCGGCTGGGATGCGACGCTGATGTTCGAGCCAGGGCGTGTCATCGCGGGCAACGCGGGGGTGCTGCTGACCCGCGTGGTGCGCGTCAAGCAGGGCGCGTTCGATCCGTTCGTGATCGTCGATGCAGCGATGAACGACCTCGCCCGGCCCGCGCTATACGGCGCGTGGCACGATTTCGAGGCGGTCCGCCCGTCGAACAAACGGATGACCGCCAACATCGTCGGCCCGATCTGCGAAACCGGTGATACGTTCGCGATGGGACGCAGCATCGAAGGCGTCGAAGCGGGCGATCTGGCGGTGTTCCGCACCGCCGGCGCGTACGGCGCGACGATGGCCTCGAGCTACAATAGCCGCGGATTCGTCGCCGAAGTCATGGTCGACGGTGACAAGTTCGCGGTCGTCGCCGATCGCATCGCGCCCGAGGCCATCGCCGCGTCCGAGCGCGTACCGGACTGGCTGGTCTGAGCGCGATGCGCGCGTTGCCGCTATTCCACCGCGTGGCCGGGCAGCCGCTCATCGTCATCGGAACGGGTGAGGCGGCCGACGCCAAGCGGCGCTTGGTCGAACGCGCGGGGGGCATTCCGGTCGGGGAGGGCGATCCCGCCGCGCGGCTGGCCTTCGTTGCACTGGATGCGCCCGAAGCGGTCGCAGCGACGCTGAAGGCGTGCGGCGTGCTGGTCAACGTGGTCGATCGGCCCGAGCTGTGCGATTTTACCGTCCCGAGCCTGCTCGATCGCGATCCGGTGCTGATCGCGGTCGGCACTGGGGGCGTCTCCGCCGGCCTCGCCAAGCATATCCGCCTGCGCCTTGAACGCATGCTGCCGGCCGCGCTCGGCGCTCTGGCCGAGGCGCTGCATGACGCACGCGGCGCTTTGCGCGCGCGCTGGCCCGAAGCGGCCGAGCGGCGCCGCGCACTCGACGCGGCCCTGGCCGAAGGCGGCCCACTCGATCCGCTCAGCGACGACGCGGCGCATCGGGTCACCGATTGGCTCGACGCGGAGCACGAGACGGGCGACCCCCAGCCGATCGAATTTGTCCTGACCAGCGATGATCCCGACGATCTGACCGTCCGCCAGGCGCGGTTGCTCGGCATGGCGGACGGGGTCGGTTTCGAAGCCGCGATCGCGCCCGCCATCCTCGACCGCGCGCGCGCCGATGCGGTGCGCGTCACGCTGCCTCACGCAGGGGCGTGGCCGGCTGGGCAAGTGGTGCTGCTGCGGCGGGGGTAAGCCGACCGCGGCTTACAGCACGCCGCCCGCCAGCCGGTCGATCGCCCCTTGCAGGATGATCGCGGCGGCATGGCTGTCGATGCGCTCGGCCCGGCGGGCGCGGCTCATGTCCTGCGCGATCATCGCGCGTTCGGCACTAGCGGTGCTCCAGCGCTCGTCCCACAGCAGCACTGGCAGGCCGAGCCCGGTGCCGTCCCGGGCGAGATTGCGGGCATATGCGCGACTGGCCTGCGCGCGCGGGCCCGAGCTGCCGTCCATGTTGAGCGGCAGGCCGATGACCACGCCGCGCACGCCGCGCTCCGCCACCAGCGCCTCCAGCGCGGAGCGGTCGCGCGCGAACCTGCTGCGGGGGAGGGTCTTGCCGGCGGTGGCAAAGCGCCATCCGGCGTCGCACAGCGCAATGCCGATGGTCTGGGTGCCGAGGTCGAGCCCGAGCAACATGCCGCCATCGGGCAGCGCAGCGCGGAACTCGCCCGCATCCTCGGTGATCAGCGGCAGCTCGCTCACTGGGGCCAGGACTGCATCCGCCGGACGAGGTCGGCGCGCAAGTTGGCCCAGAACAGCGGGATATCATAGACGTGGTAGTTGTTGCCCGGCAGCACGTAGGGGCCAAGGTCCGGCGCTTTGCCGATCAGGAGCAAACCGTCGGCGTTGCATGCGGCCGGGACCAGGCCGGGCGCCAGCTTGCCGGCCGACAGCGCCGCATTGGGCACCAGCGTGCCGAGATTGGCCGAAGCCGGCGCCGTGCCGCCCGCGCTACCGGTTAGCGGATTGACGCACTCGATCGGCCCGTCACCCCTCGGCTGTCCATCATAGCCGGGCGAGGCGCGGTAGACGTCGAGCATGGGGCCTGGCGCTGCCGGCCCGGCGAAGCTCGACCAGGTCACGATACAGCGCGCCTGGTCGGGGCGCTGGCAGGCTGGCAGGCCGAGTTTGGGCAAGTCATGCGCGGCCGAGATCGGCCACCCGATCGGGTACACCATTGCCACCCGCCGTTGCAGCGGTGTGTCGATGACCCGCTCGCGCAACAGGCGCAGGATATGCAGCGCGCCCTGGCTGTGACCGGCCAGCACGATCGGAACGGCGGGATCGACTTGGGCGAGGAATTCGCTGAAAGCCTGGTCGATGTCCCGATAGGCGGCTTCGATCGCCTGAGCCGCCTCGGGCGATTTGGTGAGGAACGCGCCGAACGTGGCCTGGCGATAGCGCGGCGCCCATACTTCGCTCGCGGCCCCGAAGGCGCTGCCCAGCCCTTGAACGAACAACTGCGCGCGCCAGCGCGATTCGCGGTCGTCGAGCGTCGCGTTCCAGTGCGACCGGTCGAGGTAACTTGTCGGGTGGACGAAAAACACCGCGACGCGCGGGCGCGCTTCGCCGCTCGCATCGAACCCATCCGGAACCCACCGCGCTAGCTCTGGGGTCAGTCCCGGGCGGGCGTACCACATGGCTGGATCGCGGTAGGTATTGTCAGCCAGCGCGCGCTGTTCGACGAACTGGGCCGTGGGCACCAGCGCCCACTGCGTAAGCCGGTTGCCGAACTGGCTGAGGGCGATGGCGCCGGCGATCGCCAGTACGATCAGGAACGCGATGCCGTAGAGGAACTTACGGGCCATGAGCCTCGATGGCCTCGACTCGCCGTTCGAGAGCGACCTTGATCATCGCCAGCAGCGGATCGGCCAGAAACAGCCCGATGACCCCAAACAGAATGCCCATGATCAGCTGGAATCCCAGCACCAGCGCCGGGGCCAGGTCGACGGTGTTGCGCGCGATCAGCGGCACCACGACGTAGCCATCAAAGGTTTGCACCACGAAGTACACCGCGATCGCGTACAGACCCATGTCGGGCCCGCCCGAGAACCCCACCAGGATCATCAGCGCCCCGGCTGTCAGCGCGCCGATGTTGGGCACGAACGCCAGCAGGCCGGTGATGATGCCCAGCAGCGCCGCCAGCGGGACGCCGTAGACGGCCAGCATGATCCAGGTAAACACGCCTTCGAACACCATCCCGACCAGCCGCCCGGCCATCAGCCGCCGCAAGGTGGCCGCCATGCGCGCGGCGGTGTCGTGGAAATCACCCCGTTGCTCGCGCGGCAGCATCCACGCGACGCCGCGTTCATACAGCCGGGGCTCCAACGCGACATAGAGACCGAGGGTCACGATCAACACGACCGTCGCCACTCCGCCGAGCACGCCGCCGATGGCGCGCGTCACGGTGCCGACGCCGCTGACTACCTGGCCGGCGACTTGCTGCGCCTGCGCCATGCTGACGTCGATCCCATGCCCTCGCAGCCAGTTAACGATGCGGTTGCCTTGTTCGGTGACGATCGCGGGGAACGCGGCCGCCTCGACCGAAATCTGCGAACCGGCGAAATAGCCGAGCCAGGCGAAGAACCCGATGGCAACGATCAGCAGGATGCCGATACGCCAGCCACGCCCGATCTTGAGTACCCGCCCGAGCAACCGCGCGCCTCCATCGAGCATCGCCGCGAACACCAGCCCGCCGAAGATCACCAGCAGCGAACCCGAAATGTAAACTGCGAGCACCGCCAATCCGACGATACCGACCCACACCGCAGCCTTGTGGACCTCGCGCCGCAGCTCGGGATTATCGATCTGCGCCGGGCTTGCGCGCTGGTCGACCGGCGGCCGCGGTGCGAGGCCGGGCTCAGTCGCCACGCGTGGCCTGAACCGGCTGCCGCGGCGGCCGCAACGAACTCCACGCCCGGCCCGAACGCAGCGAGCCCACCCAGCTGAGCGGATTCCAACTCTCGCTCCCGTCGAGCGAGAAGGTCAGGAATTCGGCCCGCCCGCCGATGTTGGCGATCGGCACCGGTCCGCCCAGGCCGCGTTCCAAGGTGCTGGCGCGGCTATCGGCGGAGTGATCGCGGTTGTCGCCCATCAGGAACACATGCCCTGCCGGAATGATGATCTCTGGGTAGTTATCGAGCGGGTTCTCGCTCCAGTCGTCGATTGTCAGGTAAGTCGCGCCATTGGGCAGCGTCTCGCGGTAGGTGGGCGGTTCGTAGACCACCCGGCCGTTCGGCAGAACCGTGCGAAAGCGATAGAACATGTCGAGGCACGGCTGGCCGTCGCAGACTTGCGCATCTTCGGCGAGGCGGACCGGCGGCTCGACTTCGCGCGGGATCGGCTGGCCGTTCAGGATGACGCGCCCGTTGACCACTGCCAGCCGGTCACCCGGTCGCCCGATCACCCGTTTGATCAGGTCTTCGGTGCGGTCGGGCGGGACCACGATCACGATATCGCCATAGGCCGGGGTATGCGGATTCACCCGCCGGCTGCCGCGCGGCAAAACGTGGAAGCTGGCCGAGACCCAGCTCCACCCGAAGGGGTACTTGCTGACCACCAGCCGGTCACCCACCAGCAGGTTGGGCATCATCGAACCGGACGGGATGTAAAACGGCTTGGCGATGAAGGTGTGGAACGCCAGCACCCCCAGCAACATCAGCGCCAGGCCGCGGATTTCGTGCCACCAGTTGACCTTGGCCTTGGCCTCGGGGCTGTCCGGCGGTGCGGCTGCGGCTATCGGGGTTGGCTCGTTCACGGGTGCGTTCATCAGGGTATCAGCGCTGCTCACAAGGGCGGGCCTCAATGACCACGAAGGCCTGCGCCCACGGGTGGTCGTCGGTCAGGGTCAGGTGAATGTGCGCCTCATGGCCGGGCGGGGTCAGTTCCGCAAGCCGCTTTGCCGCGCCGTTCGTCAGCGCCAGGCTGGGCGCGCCCGACGGCAAGTTCACCACCCCGATGTCCTTCATATAGACGCCGCGGAAGAAACCGGTCCCGACTGCCTTGGAGAACGCCTCTTTGGCGGCGAAGCGCTTGGCGTAAGTGCCGGCCCTGTTCAGCGAGCGCGAGGCGGCCTTGACCCGCTCAACCGGGGTGAAGCAACGCAGTTCGAAACGGTCGCCGTGGCGATCGAGCGCTGCCGCGATACGTTCGATATTGCACAAGTCAGAGCCGAGCCCGATGATCACCGCGCCGCGTCCATCAACTCGCGCATCTGGCGCACCGCCGCTTCGAGGCCGACGAATACCGCCTCGCCGACGAGGTAATGGCCGATGTTGAGCTCGGCCAACTGGGGGATGGCGGCGATCGGCTGGACATTGGCGAATGTCAGGCCGTGGCCGGCGTGTGGCTCGATGCCGTTTTTGGCGGCGAGCGCGGCCATGTCCGCGATTTTGCGCAATTCCACGGCGACCAGGGCGCCCTCGGCATGGGCATATTCGCCAGTGTGGAACTCGACCACCGGTGTTCCAAGATGCAGCGCGGCTTCGACCTGGCGTGCGTCCGGCGCGATGAACAGGCTGACCCGGATGCCGGCGTCGAGCAGGCGGCTGACCACCGGCTGGAGGCGATTGTGCTGCCCGGCGGCATCGAGCCCGCCCTCGGTGGTGCGCTCCTCGCGCTTTTCGGGCACGATGCACGCGGCGTGAGGGCGGTAGGCGAGCGCAATGGCTACCATCTCCTCGGTCGCCGCCATCTCGAGGTTGAGCGGGAGGTCGGTCGCCGCCTGGATTCGGCGCAAGTCCTCGTCGCGGATATGCCGCCGATCCTCGCGCAAGTGTGCGGTGATCCCGTCGCCACCGACGCGGGCGACGATCTCGGCAGCGCGCACTGGATCGGGATGGTCGCCGCCGCGCGCGTTGCGGATGGTGGCGACGTGATCGATATTGACGCCGAGCCTCAAACGCTGAGCCATCAGGCGACCTTGCGGCTGCCCGGCTTGATCGCCGGGAGTGCGGCCAGTTCGGGCGGGAGGGCGTCGGCCGGGTAGGCGGGGAAATCGACTGTTGCGAGCGCGACCAGCGGGACGCCGATTCGTGCCGTGCCGCCGGAACGATCGATCAGGCACGCAGCCGCGACAACTTCCCCGGGCTCGCGCTGGACCACCGCCAGCGCCTCGCGCAGGCTCAGCCCGGTCGAGACGATATCTTCGACCAGCACCACCCGCGCGCCCGCGGGAATTTCAAACCCGCGGCGCAGCGCGAATGTGTCGCCCTCGCGCTCGACGAAAACCGCCTTGCAGCCGAGCGCGCGGGCGGTCTCGTAGCCGGGGATGATCCCGCCGATCGCCGGGCTGACCACCAGATCGACTTCGCCCACTTCGCGCCGGATGACCTCGGCCAGCGCGCGGCACAGGCGCTCGGCGCGCGGCGGGTCTTCAAACACTCGCATCTTCTGCAGGAACACCGGCGAGCGCAGGCCCGAGGAGAGGATGAAATGCCCCTCCATCAGCGCGCCCGCGGCGCGGAATTCGGCGAGGACCTCGGCGCTGTTCATGACCGCACTAGAAACCTTTCCAGGCCCGGCTGCGGGCTGTCGAAAAATCTCCCTAGAAGCGCTTGAGGCATGCGACAAGCGGGCGTATAGGCGCGGCCAAACCGGCCCTTTTCGACAGGGCCGCACGGCTTTTTGCGCCCCTGCAGAACGGAAAGCGGCAGACTGTATGACCTTTGGCGAAATCGCCCGCAAACGCTTGCACTGCCTGTTCCTGCTGATTGCCGCGCTGGCCCTGTTTCCGATCTCGAACGCGGCCTTCGCGCAACCCGCGGGCAGTGCGCCGCCGCCGTCGAATGCCAGCGCGGTCTCGGCCGAACAGAGCGCCGCGGCGCCTAACGTCGCTGATTCGACCCTGGCGCCGGCGGCCGCGGCGGAGGGCTCTACCGTCAAGGCCGCGCCGGGCGCCGCTGCGTACACGGGGCTCGGGCCGGAGTGGATCAAGGGCAAGCCGGTCGCGGGCGCCTATTACTTCCAGCCGCAATACACCGCTGACGGCCGTTATGCGCGGTGGATGCACAACTACGTGCTGATGCCGGTCATCACCGTCATCACCTTGTTCGTGCTGGGGCTGATGCTGTTCGTCATGTGGCGGTTCCGCGCGAGCAAGAACCCGGTGCCGTCGAAGACCAGCCACAACACCCTGATCGAAGTGGTGTGGACCATCCTGCCGGCATTCATTCTGGTCGGAATCGCGGTCCCATCGATGATCCTGCTCAATAACCAGTTCCGTACCCCGCCCAAGGACGCGCTGACGATCAAGGCGACCGGCTATCAGTGGTACTGGGGCTATACATATGCCGATAACGGCGGGTTCGAGGTCATCTCGAACATGCTGCCCGACGCCGAGGCCGAAAAGCGCGGCGAGCCCGAGCATCTCGCCGCCGACAATCGCATGGTCGTGCCGGTGGGCGTGCCGATCCGCCTCCAGATCACTGGTGCCGACGTGATCCACTCGTTCGCGGTGCCGAGCCTGTGGTTCAAGCTGGACGCCGTGCCCGGACGGCTTAACGAACGGGTCCTCAAGGTGGATGAGCCGGGAATCTACTACGGCCAGTGCTCAGAACTTTGCGGCGCACGGCACGGCTACATGCCGATCGTGGTCGAAGCGGTGCCGGCGGCGCAGTTCGCCGCGTTCATCCACTCCCAAGGCGGGACCATGCCGGGTGAAGCCGCCGCTGCACCCGCTGCTCCGGCCGCCGCGCCGCTGCAACAACCCGAATCTGCGGTCGCCGGCGCTCCCGGTGCAGGGGCTGCCCCGACCGTTGCGCCCACGCCTGCCGCCGCCGCGCCAGCCGCGGCACCCGCCGCTTAAGCTTTTCAGTCCCCTAAGGTACCCTGACGATGGCCACGACCGCCGACACCTTCCAGGCCCATCCCGAAGACCACCACCATAGTGATGCCCATGGGGCGGACCACAAGCCGGGCTTCTTCGCCCGCTGGTTCATGTCCACCAACCACAAGGACATCGGCACGCTGTACCTGATCTTCGCGATCTTCGCGGGCGTCATCGGCGGTGCGGTGTCTGGGATCATGCGGCTGGAACTGGCGCAGCCGGGGATTCAGTACCTGACCGGCCTCGCCAGCCTGTACGGCGAACATGACATGGACCAGGCGCTCCATATGTGGAACGTCCTGATCACCGCTCACGGTCTGATCATGGTGTTCTTCATGGTCATGCCGGCGATGATCGGCGGGTTCGGCAACTGGTTCGTCCCGCTGATGATCGGCGCGCCCGACATGGCGTTCCCGCGGATGAACAACATCAGTTTCTGGCTCACGGTGGCGGGATTCTGCTCGCTGATGCTGAGCTCGTTCTTTCCCGGCGGCACCGGGATCGGCGCTGGCATCGGGTGGACCGCTTACGCGCCGCTCTCGACCACCGGTTCGGTCGGCCCCGCGGTCGATTTCGCGATCTTCTCGCTGCATCTGGCGGGTGCGGCCTCGATCATGGGCGCGATCAACTTCATCACCACCATCTTCAACATGCGCGCGCCGGGCATGACGCTGCACAAGATGCCGCTGTTCGTGTGGTCGATCCTGGTGACCGCGTTCCTGTTGCTGCTGGCGCTGCCGGTGCTGGCCGCGGCGATCACCATGCTGATCACCGACCGCAATTTCGGGACCACGTTCTTCGATGCCAGCGGTGGCGGGGACCCGGTCTTGTTCCAGCACCTGTTTTGGTTCTTCGGGCACCCCGAAGTCTACATCATGATCCTGCCCGGCTTCGGGATGATCAGTCAGATCGTCGCCACGTTCAGCCGCAAGCCGATCTTCGGCTACCTCGGAATGGCTTACGCGATGGTCGCGATCGGCGTGGTCGGGTTCATTGTGTGGGCCCACCACATGTATACCACCGGCCTCGACGTGAACACGAAGATGTATTTCACCGCCGCGACGATGATCATCGCGGTTCCGACGGGGGTCAAGATCTTCAGCTGGATCGCCACGATGTGGGGCGGCTCGATCGAGTTCAAGAGCCCGATGGTGTGGGCTATGGGAATGATCTTCCTGTTCACCGTCGGCGGGGTAACCGGGGTGGTGCTGGCCAATGGCGGCGTCGATGACGTGTTTCACGACACATATTACGTGGTCGCGCACTTCCACTACGTGTTGTCGATGGGTGCGGTATTCAGCCTGTTCGCCGGGTTCTATTACTGGTTCCCCAAGATGAGCGGGCGGATGCATTCCGAATTCCTCGCGCACGTCCATTTCTGGGTGTTCTTCGTCGGCGTGAACGTGATCTTCTTCCCGATGCACTTCCTCGGAATGAACGGCATGCCGCGCCGCTATCCCGACTACACCCCGGCGTTCGCGCAGTGGAACTATGTCGCCTCGATTGGCTACCTGATCATGGCCGCTTCGATGGTGATCTTCTTCGTCAACATAATTTACGCCTTGGTGGCTGGCCGCCGCGCAGCGCCCAATTATTGGGGGGAAGGCGCGACGACGCTCGAATGGACGCTGTCGAGCCCGCCGCCGTTCCACCAGTTCGAGACCCTGCCGGTGATCGAGGATCACCATTCGCACCACGACCACATCGGCAGTGCCGACGCAGCCAAAGCGCACTGATTTGTCCTGCCTCCACGCACCCGGGGGCGTTGAAGTACCATGACCGCGACTGTCCAAACTGCTCCTTATTACGCCGACTGGCGCGACTATTTCGCGCTGACCAAACCGCGCGTGATGAGCCTGGTGGTATTCACCGGGCTGTGCGGCCTGCTGGCCGCGCCGGGGCACATCAACCCGGTGCTCGGGTTCGCCGCGGTGCTGTGCATCGCGCTCGGCGCCGGCGGTGCGGGCGCGCTCAACCAATGGTGGGAAGCCGATATCGACGCGCTGATGAAGCGCACCGCCAAACGCCCGCTGCCCGCCGGGCGCCTTCAGCGCGAAGACGCGCTGTACTTCGGGGTCGCGCTGTCGGCGGGTTCGGTCATGATCATGGGCCTGGCCGTGGGCTGGCTGACAGCGGGCATCCTGGCGCTGTCGATCGTCTACTACGCGGTCGTCTACACCATCTGGCTCAAGCCGCGCACGCCGCAGAACATCGTCATTGGCGGCGGCGCCGGCGCGTTTCCGCCACTGATCGGGTGGGTCGCAGTGACGGGCGATGTGACCGCGATGCCGCTGCTGCTGTTCGCGATCATCTTTGTGTGGACGCCGCCGCATTTCTGGGCGCTCGCGCTGTTCGTCAAGACCGACTACGCCAAGGCCGGCATACCGATGCTGCCGGTGGTGGCGGGCGAGACCGCGACCCGCCGCCAGATCCTCGCCTATTCGCTCGGCCTGCTGGTGGTCGCAGTCCTTCCGTGGGTCATCGGCGGTACCGGGGCAATCTACGGTCTCGCCGCACTGGCGCTGTCGGGAGTGTTCGTAGTGTTCGCCCTTGACGTGTTTCGCCACCGCCCGGCCGAGGGCGATGCGCTGCGCCCGGAGAAACGCCTGTTCGGTTATTCGGTGCTGTACCTGTTCGGGCTTTTCGGCGCACTGGTGGCGGATCATGTCATCGCAGGGCTGGGCGCATGACGCCGGAAGAACAGGAACGCTTCACACGGGCGCGGCGCGGCCGCAATCTCGCGCTGGGGCTGGTTCTGACCGGGCTAGTGGTCCTGTTCTACGCCATGACGATCGCCCGGATCGGCGGCCAGTGACCGCCGCCGCGCTTGAGCGGCGCAACCGCCGGACCGGACTGATCGCGCTGGCCATGGCGCTGGCGATGCTCGGGCTCGGCTACGCCGCAGTGCCGCTGTACCGGCTGTTCTGCCAGGCGACCGGATTCGGCGGCACCACCCAGCGCGCCACCGAATCGGATGCGGTCGATGCCGAGCGCTTCGCCCGTAGCGCCGGCGCGCGCGCCATCTCGATCCGCTTCGACGCGAATACCGCCAGCGACATGCCGTGGCTGTTCCGCCCGCGCGTGGTGACCCAGACGGTCCAGATCGGCCAGCGCGACCTGGCCATCTTCGAGGCCAAGAACCTGTCGAGCGTGCCGATCACCGGGACCGCCACGTTCAACGTCGAGCCCGAGCGGGCGGGCAAGTATTTCACCAAGATCCAGTGCTTCTGCTTTACCGAGCAGACCCTCCGGCCGGGGCAACAGGTCGACATGCCGGTGATCTTCTATGTCGATCCCGCGGCGCTCAAGGACCCCGCGATGAACGACGTTGAGCAGATCACGCTGAGCTACACCTTCCACCGCGCAAAAGGCTGAGGGTTACCCTCTAGACCCCGCAAACCCGCCGCCCTAAAGCCGGCGCAACCACGGACCAGGACGACCCACATGGCAGGCGCCAAGAACCACCAGTATCATATTCTGCCACCGGATATCTGGCCGCTGATTGGCGCCATTGCCGGGCTGACGTTCACCAGCGGCATGGTGCTGTTCATGCACAAGATGCCCGGCCACTGGCTGGTGCTGGGTATCGGGGTGGCGCTCCTGATCGCGACCTTCTTCAGCTGGTTCGCCAACATCGTGAAGGAAGCGCAGGCGGGCGATCACACTCCGGTTGTTCAGCTCCACCTGCGCTATGGGATGATCCTGTTCATCGCGTCCGAAGTGATGTTCTTCGTCGGCTGGTTCTGGAGCTGGTTCGATTTCGCGCTGTTCCCCAACGCGCTGACCGAAGTGGTTGGCGGGGTATTCCCGCCCAAGGCAATCGAGAAGGTACTTGATCCGTTTGCACTGCCGTTGCTCAACACGCTGATCCTGCTGTGTTCGGGCACGACGGTCACCTGGGCGCACCATTCGTTGATCCATGGCGACCGCGACGGGCTCAAGAAAGGTCTGTGGCTGACGATCCTGCTCGGAATGCTGTTCACCAGCATCCAGGCATACGAGTATGCCCACGCCCCGTTCGCGTTCGGCGGCAATACGTATGGCTCGGCATTCTACATGGCGACCGGGTTCCACGGGTTCCATGTGATCATCGGCACGATCTTCCTGATCGTGTGCCTGCGCCGCGCCTATCTCGGCCACTTCACGCCGCGCCAGCACTTCGGGTTCGAAGCCGCTGCGTGGTACTGGCACTTCGTCGACGTGGTGTGGCTGTTCCTGTTCCTGGTGGTCTACATCTGGGGCGGGTGGGGCGCTCAATACCACTAGCATGACCCGGCGCGTGCCGCTGGTGCCGACGCTGGTCGTCGCGGCGGCGGTGGCGGCGATGATCGCTCTCGGCGTGTGGCAGGGCTTTGTCCGCCTGCCTGAAAAGGAAGCGGCGATCGCCCGCTATGAGCGCGCCCAGACCATGAACTCCGACGTTGCCTGGCCGCGCACCGCGGCGGAGCGCGAGCGGGCGCTTTATCGCCACACCCGCGTGGCGTGCGTCCGGGTGCTGTCGCTCGATGCCGTTGCCGGCCGCTCGCTCCGCGGAGAACCCGGTTGGGCGCATGTTGCGAAGTGCGAACTCGACAGCGGGGGGGTGGCTGACATCGCGATCGGCTGGTCGGCAGGTACGGCCGCGCCCACGTGGACCGGTGGGGAAATGTTCGGCGTCGTCGCCCCCGTCGGCAGGAAGGGCGTGCGGCTCGTCGCGGGCCCGCCGGCCGCCGGGCTGGCGCCGCTCGCCTCGCCCGATCCGCGTGACGTGGCCAACAACCACTTCAGTTACATGATCCAGTGGTTCCTGTTCGCCGGGACCGCGGTGGTGATCTACGCGCTCGCGCTCAGGAAACGGTGGCGCGACCGCGCGCTCTAGTAGCCCAGGGCTCGCGCGATCATCACTCGCTACTTGTACATCCCTTCGCGGATGTTCAGGCCGTGCTCGACCCACGCCTTC
>JBDSUJ010000105.1:0-5140 GCA_039927815.1 Croceibacterium sp.
AGAAGGCATCATGGCCAGCGGCTCATGGATAGGCCGCATCAACAGGTCGAAGACATGGCCGCATCCCAACAACGCAGATGCATCAGACAGAACTGAACTTGCTAACGGAGCGCCGTCCAGACAGGGTGGAAAGCGGACAGTGCGGTCCTCATTGCTACTCGTGCCCGCGCAATCTGTCGTAATGATGGCTAATCTGCCGCGGCAAAATGCGCCATTTGGTCGTCGTGGGCCTTGGCAAACGCCCGGCGGGACGTCGCCCGCGACACGTAAGCCCGACAGGCAGGGTATTGAGCTAGTCCATCGAAGCGATCCACCAGGCGCAGTACGTCGGCCATGAGAATGTCGGCGATCGAAAACCGCCCCGCAAGCCATTCGCGTCCTGTCAGGACCTGTTCCATGTGCTTGAGCCGGGCTTCAAGGAACGTGTCGAAAAACTTGCGCATTGGTGTTTCGTCCGTGTCACCAGAGAACTTGAAGAAGGACCAAGGTTGGCTCGCGGCCTCAACTGAAGCCAAAGCTGCGAAGAGCCATTCTTTGACATCGCTCCGCCCGCGAGGGTCGGCAGGCATCAGCTGGGCGCTCTGCTCACCCAGATGAAGCAGGATAGCTCCACTTTCGAAAATTGAGACGTCGCCATCGGTCAGCCATGGCACTTGGCCGAAGGGCTGGTGCGCGAAATGCTCCGAAGTTCGCTCGCGAAAGGGCACGCTTTTGACGCGATAGGGTAAACCAGCCTCTTCGAGTGCCCAGCGCACCCTTAGGTCACGCACATACCCGCGCGGCATCTCAGGAACCCAATCGAACGTGGTGAGGATAAGATCGGACATTGGGCGGCTTCCTTCAAACGCGGTTCTCTATGGCCGCTTCTAAGCCTGCCTCGGACAAATACGAATGACTGACTTGGGTCGAAAGCAGATGCTCGCTCGGCTAACCGACCCAGTCGGCGACTTGTCCGGCGACGTCGTTGGCCGCCTGGTTGAGCGCCGGGCCGACCGCCGCGCCGGTTGCCGCCACGCCGGGGACCACGCTCTCGAAGCGGCGAGTGGTGATCCGCCCGCCGGCCTGCTGCAGCACGCCGTCATAGCGCACGATCACGCTTCCGCTCGGAGCATCGTAGCCGAAATCGGTCAGCTGCCCGGTCAACTTGACCGCGGCGGCGTATTGCAGGTCGCTTTCGCCGACCACCAGCCGGGTTCCCTTGGCACGGATGGTCTCGCTGATCAGCCGCTGGAATAGGCGGGTCGGTTTTTCGACCCAGGTCGCATCCTTGAGATATTCGACCGTCGAGGCGTTCACCTGCACCGGGATGCGGGTGTAGCCGAGGCGCTGCGGCGCGCCCGGCTCCATGACCGCGAGCGCGGTGGTGGCGGTGCCCGCCGCGGTGGTGCCGGCAGGGGCCGAGCGCACCGGGGTCAGCGAGTAGAGTTGCTTGGGCGTCTTGCCGCCCAGCGAACACCCGGCAACAGCCCCGATAACAGCCAGCGCCACGCTTGCGCCCAGAACTGCCTTGACGGCCATCGCGGCTCTCCTGTGGCTCATTTCTTGTAATCCGGCAGCTTGGGCGAGCCGAGCAGCGAGCCGGCGCCTTCGTTGGAAATGCGTTCGGTCACCTCGCGCAGCGCCTGGCTGGTGCGGCGCAAGTCCTGCAGCGTGGCCTCGGCCGTCGGGAGCGTCGATTCGCTGAGCTGGCGCGCTGCCGGACGGGCATCGTTAAGGGTGTTCTGCAGTGAATCCGCCGCCGACTGCGCCGATTTCATCGTCGTGCGCATCTGCGCCGCGAGTTCCTGCCCATCGTGGTTGAGCAGATTGTTGGTCGAATCGAGCGTGCCTTCGAACGACGCCAGCGTCTTGGTCGACTGGGCCAGCGTGGTCTGCAGTTCGCGCATGGTGGCGCGGACATCGGGCGCCGATTCGGCGAACGCGGCGCTCATCCGCTCGGTATTTTTCAAGATTCCCTGGATCGAGTTCTGGTTCTCATCCGACAACACCCGGGTCAGACGGTCAGTCAGCGTGGCCAGCCGTTCGAGCAGGAGCGGCGCGCTGGCGAGGATCTGGCCCAACCCGCCGGGCTGCGGCGGGATCACCGGCGCGCCTTCGGGGCACGATGTGGTGCGGCAGGTAATCGGCGGCGCGTTGCGCTTACCGCCGTTGAGGCTGATGGTCGAGACGCCGGTGAAGCTGGCGGAGATCGATGCCGACGTGCCCAGCAGGATGGGGGTGTCTTCCTCCACCTCGATCCGCACTTTGACGAATTCGGGGTCTTTGTCCCACAGCTTGATCTGGGTCACTTGGCCGACCGGGACGCCCGAATAGGCAACCTGCGAGCCCTTGGCGAGACCGCCGACCGATTGCTCGAAGAAGATATCGTATTCCTTGCGGTTCTGGTTGCCCAGCTGCGCCAGCCACACGATAAACGCCGCCAGCAGCGCCAGCAGGACCAGGCTGACCGCGCCTACCCAGACATAATTCGCCCGCGTCTCCATCCGGTTTCCTATGCCTTTGCCATCGCCGGCTTGTCCATGGGTTTCCCCGCTGCCCCGCCTTGTGCCGCCCGCCCGCGCGGGCCGGCGAAGTATTCCTGGATCCACGGATGGTCGGTTTCGAGCAGTTCCGGGATCGTGCCGACCGCGATGACCTTGCCGTCGGCCAGCACCGCCACCCGGTCGCAGATCGAATAGAGCGTGTCGAGATCGTGCGTGATCAGGAACACCGTCAGGCCGAGTGTTTCCTGCAGTTCGCGGGTCAGTTCGTCGAACGCGGCCGCGCCGATCGGGTCGAGCCCGGCAGTCGGCTCGTCGAGAAACAGCAGTTCCGGATCGAGCGCCAGTGCGCGCGCGAGTCCGGCGCGCTTGCGCATCCCGCCCGACAGCTCGGACGGGAACTTGCTCACCGCGTCCTCGGGCAGGCCGGTCATCATAACTTTGTAGCGGGCAACCTCGTGGCGTAGGTCTGAGGCGAGCTCGGGATAGAACTGCTTGAGTGGAACCTCGACGTTTTCCGCCACGGTCAGGGTCGAAAACAACGCGCCGCCCTGGAACAACACGCCCCAGCGGCTGCGGACCGCGCTTTCCTCGTCAGGCTCGGCGCCGATGGTGTTCTTGCCGAACACCCGGATCTCGCCAGCGTCGGGAATCTGCAAGCCGATGATCGAGCGCATCAGGACCGACTTGCCGGTGCCCGAGCCGCCGACCACGCCGAGGATTTCGCCGCGCCGGACCTTGAGCGACAAGCCGTCATGGACCACCGCGTCACCGAAGCAATTGCGCAGGCCCTCGATCTCGATCGGATACTCGCCGCCGAAGTCCTCGACCAGGTCGTCGCGCGCCTCGACCATGACTTCGTCGCGCAGGACGGTGTCGTCGTCCTCGCTCATGACCAGCCCAGCTGATCGAAGAAGATAGCGAAGAAAGCGTCGAGCACGATCACCATGAAGATCGCCTGGACCACCGCCTGGGTGGTGCGCAGCCCGACCTGTTCGGAATCGCCCTGCACCTGCATGCCCTGGTAACACCCGGCCAGCGCCACGATCAGCCCAAACACCGGCGCCTTGATCAGCGCGACCCACAGATCGTAGTTGGGCACCACTTCCTGGATCCGGCTGAGGAAGCTGAGGAACGGGATGCCCAGCGTCAGGTCGGCGATGAACGCGCCGCCGATGATCCCCAGGACCGCCGAATAGAACCCCAGCAGCGGCATCATCAGCACCGCCGCGAGGATCCGCGGGATCACCAGGGCTTCCATCGGCGACACCCCGATCGTGCGCATCGCGTCGATTTCTTCGGTCAGCTTCATCGTGCCGATCTGCGCGGCGAACGCCGAGCCCGAGCGCCCCGCGACCATGATCGCGGTCATCAGCACGCCCAGCTCGCGCAAGGTCAGCCGCCCGGTCAGGTTGATGGTGTAGATTTCGGCCCCGAACTGCTTGAGCTGGGCGGCGCCCTGCTGCGCCACCACGATGCCGATCAGGAAGCTCATCAGCCCGATAATCGGCAGCGCGGTTATGCCGACCAGCTCGAACTGGCGGACCAGCGACTTGATGCGGAACCGCTTGGGATGGCGGATGACGGTCCCGAACGTCAGGATAACCTGCCCGAGGAAGCCGACGAACCGGATCATGCCGTGCCAGAAGTGGACCACGTGCTCGCCGGTCTGCGAGGTCACGCGTTCGAACACCGGCAGCCGGGGGGGTATGATCGGCGCGCTGCTGGCATTGTTGCGCACCGTGTCGAGCAGCTTGGCGGCCTTGTCGCTGGCGCCGATGATCTCGGCATTCTGTTCGTCGGCGAAGCGGCCGACGGACCACGCGCCGACGGTGTCGATGTCACCGGTATCTTCCAGATCGACAAACTGGATCGGGGTGTTCATGCCCCGCAGCTTACGGTCGAGCAGTCCGATCGAGGACACCAGCAGCGGCCCGTGCAGTTCCACCGTCGTGCGCCCGCCCGCCTCTTTTACGGTCAAGTCGGCCCATTCGCGCATGGCATTGGCCTATGCGGGGAAATTGCCGGCGCGGCAAGCCGTTGCTCTGGCGAGGCGGGGCTGGCAAAGGCCCGCCCATCATGACCGCACCCGACTCCGGCCCGCTTGCCAAGACCTTCGACCCCGCCGCGATTGAGGCCAAGTGGTACCGCCATTGGGAAACCAACGGCTGTTTCAGGCCCGCGCGACCGGATGCCCAGCCGTTCACGCTGGTCAACCCGCCGCCCAACGTCACCGGCAGCCTCCATATCGGCCACGCGCTCGACAACACGCTGCAGGACGTGGTGATCCGCTACGAGCGATTGCGCGGCAAGGACGCGCTGTGGGTCGTCGGGACCGACCACGCCGGCATCGCCACCCAGATGGTGGTCGAGCGCGAGCTGGAGAAAAGCCAGGACAAGCGCACCAACTACACGCGCGAGGATTTCGTCGCCAAGGTGTGGGCGTGGAAGGCCGACAGCGGCGGCACCATCACCGGCCAGCTCCGCCGCCTCGGCTGCTCGATGGACTGGAGCCGCGAGCAGTTCACGATGGACCCGCACTTCACCCGCGCGGTCACCAAGGTGTTCGTCGACCTGTTCAACCAGGGGCTGATTTATCGCGACAAGCGGCTGGTCAACTGGGACCCCAAGCTCAAGACCGCGATCAGCGACCTCGAGGT
>JBDSUJ010000106.1:0-9547 GCA_039927815.1 Croceibacterium sp.
AGCGGCACCGCCTGGCGCTGCATGTTCGAGCCCATCAGCGCGCGGTTGGCGTCATCGTTTTCGAGGAACGGGATCAGCGAGGCCGCGACCGACACGAGCTGCTTGGGCGAAACGTCCATCAGCGTCACGGTGTCGCGCGGCGCCATCACGAATTCGCCGCTGTCGCGCGCGGAGATCAGCTCCTCGACGAAGCTGCCGTCCTTGTTGAGCTCGGCCGAAGCCTGCGCGACGACGTGCTTCTGCTCTTCCATTGCCGACAGGTAATTGACGTCGCCGGTCACCTTGCCGTCATTGACGGTGCGGTAAGGGGTTTCGATGAAGCCGTACTTGTTGACGCGGGCGAACGTGCTGAGCGAGTTGATCAGCCCGATGTTCGGGCCTTCCGGCGTCTCGATCGGGCAGATCCGGCCATAATGCGTCGGGTGAACGTCGCGCACTTCGAAGCCCGCGCGTTCACGCGTGAGCCCGCCCGGCCCGAGCGCCGAGACGCGGCGCTTGTGCGTCACTTCGGACAGCGGGTTGGTCTGGTCCATGAACTGCGACAGCTGGCTCGAGCCAAAGAATTCGCGCACCGCAGCGACCGCCGGCTTGGCGTTGATCAGGTCATTGGGCATCACGGTCGAGACATCGACGCTGCTCATCCGCTCCTTGACCGCGCGCTCCATGCGCAGCAGCCCGACCCGGTACTGGTTTTCAAGCAGCTCGCCGACCGACCGCACGCGGCGGTTGCCGAGGTTGTCGATGTCGTCGACATCGCCCTTGCCGTCCTTGAGGTCGACCAGTTCCTTGACCACCGCCAGGATATCTTCCCGGCGCAGCGTGGTCACGGTGTCTTCGGCATCGAGGCCGAGGCGCATGTTGAGCTTTACGCGGCCGACGGCGGACAGGTCGTAGCGCTCGGGATCGAAGAACAAGCCTTCGAACAGGGCCTCGGCGGTTTCCTTGGTCGGCGGCTCGCCCGGGCGCATGACCTTGTAGATCGCTTCGAGGCCTTCGTCGCGGTTCTCGGCCTTGTCGACCTGCAGCGTGTTGCGGATCCACGGTCCGGTAGTGACATGGTCGACGTCGAGCAGGTCAATCTGGTCGATCCCCGCCTTGTCGAGCTTCTCGAGGTTCTCGGGCGAAACTTCCTCGCCCGCCTCGATATAGATGCGGCCCGTCGCCTCATCGATCAGGTCGCGCGCCGAATAGCGGCCGAACACTTCCTCGGTCGGGATCAGGAGCGTTTCGAGCCCGTCTTTCTGCGCCTTGGTAGCGGCGCGCGGCGAGACCTTCTGGTTGGCGGGGAAGACTTCCTCGCCGGTCTTGGCGTCGACCAGGGCGAACCCCGGCTTGCCGCCGCGCCACTGGTCGGGGACGAACGGAATCTGCCACCCGCCGCCAGCCGCGGCGCGGGCCTTGCCCGACGCCCGCTTCCACGCGACCTTGGTGTAGAAGAAGTCGAGCATTTCCTCGTCATCGAGACCAAGCGCGTAAAGCAGCGCGGTGACCGGCAGCTTGCGCTTGCGGTCGATGCGGACGTTGACGATGTCCTTGGCGTCGAATTCGAAGTCGAGCCACGAGCCGCGATAGGGGATGACCCGCGCGGCGAACAGGAACTTGCCGCTCGAATGAGTCTTGCCGCGGTCATGGTCGAACAGCACGCCCGGCGAGCGGTGCATCTGCGAAACAATGACGCGCTCGGTGCCGTTGATGATGAAAGTGCCGTTCTCGGTCATGAGCGGCATGTCGCCCATGTATACGTCCTGCTCCTTGATATCGAGCACGGAGCGGGTCTCGGTCTCGGTATCGACCTCGAACACGATCAGCCGCAGCGTGACTTTCATCGGCGCGGCATAGGTGATCCCGCGCTGGCGGCATTCGGTGGTGTCGTACTTCGGGTCTTCGAGTTCGTAATGCACGAAGTCGAGCTCGGCGGTGCCGGCAAAGTCGCGGATCGGGAACACGCTGCGGAGCGTCTTTTCCAAGCCGGAAACGTAGTTCGTCTCCCTGTCCGAGCGCAGGAACTGCTCATAGCTTTCGCGCTGCACCTCGATCAGGTTCGGCATCTGGACCACTTCGTGGATGTCGCCGAAGATCTTGCGGATGCGCTTTTTCTTGCTGCCACCAGCCTGCTGCGAGGGATTCGCGCCGACAGTGATGCCGCCCGCTTCGGTTGCCTTGGTCGCCATGAAGGGAGATGCCTCTTCGCTTGTGCCGGCGAAACGCCGCCGGCCAGAATGTTGCCCGCGAGGACGGCCGCGAGACGCAAACGGGCCGCAGCGATGGGCGCCCGGTTTCCCGGCCCAGCTGCAGCATCTGTTTCGTCTCACGGAGCGCTACAGCTTCCTTCCGTGGCAGGCCCCCGCGTCAGGCCCGCCTTGCTCGAAGCGTGTGGCGTGGGGGCCATATAGGAAGCCGACCCGCCGGTGTCAAACAGGACAACGGCCCGAAAATTTTAGCGAAATTTAGCTTGGGCGCCGAAAGCCAATATATCGACTTTCGATATTATCGATTGACGATATGCGGCAACGATATTATTGAATATCGATATCTGGTTCAGGTGAAAGGTTAGGCCGCTCATGGTTCAAATCGTCAAGGATCCACTGCTTACAGCCGCTACGGTGGCAACCGTGCTTGCGCGAATCGCGCTCGTCCTCGGCATGATCGGCCTGAGCGCCACATTGTTCGCCGCGGTTTTCCGTCCCGACCTCTTCGAGACGCACCTGATCGTCGGCATCGGTTCGGGCAAGCAGGATAACGTCCCCGTTGCCGCTTTGGTGAGCGTCGCGCTGACTATCGCCGCCTTCGCGCTGCTTTACGATTTCGCCGCGCGCCTGGCGAAGATCATCGGCACGGTGCAAGACGGCGATCCGTTTACACTCGCCAATTTCGCTCGGCTGAGCCGCCTGGCTTGGCTGGCGATGGGCGTGCTGGGGATCAACATCGCGCAAACGCTCATGTCCATGTACCTCCCGAGCAACGGGATGGACCCGCACATGTCCTTCACTGGTCTCGCGGTCGGGCTCGTGCTGTTCATCCTCGCCCGGGTGTTCCGCCACGGCGCGGCAATGCGCGAAGACCTGGAAGGGACTGTCTGATGCCCCTCGAAACCGATGGGGCCGAAGCCGCCCGCATCGTGGTCAAGCTCGACGACCTGCTGCACCACCGCCGCATGACCCTGACCGAACTGGCCGAGCGGGTCGGCCTGACGCTGGCCAACCTGTCGATCCTCAAGACCGGCAAGGCGAAGGCGGTCCGCTTTTCCACGCTCGCAGCGATCTGCCGGGTGCTCGAGTGCCAGCCGGGAGATGTTCTGGGTTATGCCTCGGACAGGGATAGCGAGAGCGCGGTCTAGAACAGGCCCGGGATCAGGCGATAGCGCGTCGTCTGCATGAAGGCGCGATAGGCCGGGTCTTCCGACAGCAGTCGTTCTTCGGCCAACAGGCGCAGGATCTGCGCCCACCAGGCGATCGCATAGATCGCCGCATTCAGGAACGAGGGCATGACCATGATCAGCCCGATGTGCGAAGCGAGGTATCCGGCGTACATTGGGTGGCGCATGAAGCGATAAGGCCCAGTTGCCTTGATCCCGCGATTGGCGGGGGCGACACCAAAGCTGCGGCGGAGCGCCAGCTTGGCCCACAACTGGAAGCACGTGCCCACGAACACGAGCACAATCGCCAGTGCCCCGAGAATAGCCGGTCCGGCGGCGCCGGGAAAGATCAGGAGCGGCGCGGCGGTCGCCGTAATCGCCAACAGCCAATCGCCAAGGCGCAGCGAAATCTGCGTTGTCGGGCGGCGCACCAGCACGAAGAAGGCGATCGCTGTCTCAGACATGATCAGCAGCGGGGCAAAGGCGTTGTCGGCGTTGATCACGCGTTCGAGCATCAGCGCCCACAAGCCGAGGATCATGACTTGTTCGGCGCGGTCGAGCAGGGCGGGCCGCAGCCAACCCGGAGGGCCGGCCAAATGTCCTGCATTTGCGGTCACTTCGGTCATTTAGGGTCCACGATGGCGATGCTGACAGTCGTCTTGCCGCAACAGGGTTAAGAATACCTGACCGGCGGCAATCTTGACTCGGTCCCGATCACTGCTAGGGGGCTGCCCGACTGACGTGTCTTTCGGGGGCGCCGGTCATCCGTCCGAGACAGCTGGTGGCCCGGGTTTGCCGGTCCTTAATCTCCAGCCTAGGCGGGGAAACGAGATTTTCAGGCGCTGCCTCGTGCCGCACCTTTTGCGCCTGGCGCACTCCTTCCCCTTCAGTGGACTTGACCTTGCCGGATTGCGGCCGGGGCAAACGTAACCGATCGCCCGGTTTTTCCGAGCGGTCACGTCAAGGAGTAAGGTATGGATCGTTCGCAGAAAGCTGATTCGGTCGCCAGCCTAAACGCGGTGTTCAACGAGGCGGGCGTGGTGGTGATCACCCGCAACCTCGGCTTGACGGTGGCGCAGTCCACCACTTTGCGGAACAAGATGCGTGACGCTGGGGCATCGTACAAAGTCGCGAAAAACCGTCTCGCCAGGCTCGCCCTGAAGGACACCGACTACGCCGGACTCGAGGAACACCTCACCGGCCCGACCGCGCTCGCGTATTCGGTGGACCCGGTTGCTGCCGCCAAGGCAGTGGTCGATTTCGCCAAGACGAATGACAAGCTCGAAATCGTCGGTGGAGCCATGGGCAGCACGGTGCTCAACGAAGCTGGAGTCAGGGCGCTAGCCGCGCTGCCGAGCCTCGACGAGTTGCGCAGCAGAATCGTCGGTCTGGTCAACGCCCCGGCGACCAAGATCGCCCAGCTGGTCACCGCCCCGGCGAGCAAGCTGGCCCGCGTGTTCGGTGCGTACGCGGCCAAAGAGGCAGCGTAAGCGGTTTTTCAAGTTTTCTAATTCCCCATTTAAACGGAGTGATTAAAATGGCCGATATCGCCAACATCGTTGAAGACCTGTCCAAGCTGACGGTCATGGAAGCCGCTGAACTTGCCAAGGCGCTCGAAGAAGCATGGGGCGTTTCCGCCGCTGCTGCGGTCGCTGTGGCCGCCCCCGCCGGTGGTGGCGCTGCTGCCGAAGCGGTCGAGGAAAAGACCGAATTCGACGTTATCCTGACCGGCGACGGCGGCAAGAAGATCCAGGTGATCAAGGAAGTCCGCGCCATCACCCAGCTCGGCCTGACCGAAGCCAAGACCCTCGTCGAGAGCGCCCCCAAGGCGATCAAGGAAGGCGTCAACAAGGCCGAAGCTGAAGAGATCAAGGCCAAGGTCGAAGCGGCCGGCGGCACGGTCGAGATCAAGTAAGCTTCACGACCAGTTTCGCGGGTGTCTTGAAGCATTCGCGGATGGGAGGGCGGCATCGCAAGGTGTCGCCCTTTCCTTTTGGCAGCTATCGCGTGCGCGCACCCCCATCACGGGTCGGCCGAAGGTGAAAATGGGACCTGGACCGCGCAAGTCATTGCAGCGGACCACTTTCATCGGAGAGAAGCGGAACAATCTGGGCTGATCAACCGTCTTTGTGTTAGCCCCTCGCCGACAAGCGGCGTCGAGGCACCAGGTAAGGGAGATTTCCATGCGTAGCCTGACAATAGCCCTAATGCTCGCCACCACGCTGGCGGGCTGCAACACAGTGCGTGGAGTGGGCGCCGACGTTGCGTCGGTCGCCGATGCATTCGATGCCAATCGCACCTATGCCGCCTGCGGTACTTACGGGATGGTGGACCAGAACAATGACGGGCGCATTTCTCGAGCCGAATATGACGCCTATCGCACCGGTTCATATCGCTCGTGGGATGCCAATGGCGACGGCCGGATCAGCCAGGCCGAATATGCGAATTGCTGGTATGGCGGCGGCTTTGCCTCGACATATAACCGGGTTGCCTACCAGCCGAGTTACAGTGTGTTCGACACCAACCACGACGGCTATTTGAGTCAAAGCGAATATTACAGCGCGAGTGCCTGGCCGGGCCTGGATCGCAACGGAGACGGCATCGTCGACAGCAGCGAATGGAAGTGGTGACGCAGCCCGCGTGAATCGATTGCGGGAGGGCTTGGGCGGGCGGGAGCCAGTCAAGGCCTTTCCGCCCAAACCCCCGGAGGCCGTCGCTATGCGTCTGAGCGATGGCGCGCGTTCACGTGCGTTGAAGAAGGACGTAGGCTGGATATTATGCGGGTTACAACTTGTAGTTGATCCGCACGCCCCACATGTCGATCCCGGGATTCTGGCGTGAATTGAACAGTTGCGCGTGGCTGATGTGGGTCCAGCTAGCTTCGGCGGAAAGCTTGTCGGTGAACTCGTAACCGAGCCCGAGTTCGGGCTCGAACAGTACCCGGCTGCCAAGATCGGTTTCGACCCGGCGCACCCGGTCGACCCGGTGACTGGGCCCGTCATGCACGATCAGGCCGACGCCCGGCCGCAGATAGACCGGGCTGCCATGCTTACCCAAGGTGAACTTCCACCCGATTCCGACCCCGCCGAACGATGTGTCTCCGACCGAATTGAGCGACCCGATGACGTACGGCGAGGGACTGCCGATGGCCGACAGCGCCGTGATCGGGGCGAAGCGATACCCGAGCTCGAGATCGATCCCGCCTTCGCCGGTGACTAGTGTGAAAGGCGTATCCACCCCGTGGACATAGACGCCGGCGAATACCTCTTGAGCGGACGCGGCGGCGGGAATGGCCAGGGCCGCGAGCGCGGCGGGAAGAGCGAGTAGCTTCATCGGCCGACGATGTGCGCGGCCTTTGCTTTCAGCAGACTGAAGGATCAAAGCGATTTGAGATAATCGATGATGGCTTTGCGTTTGGCGGCATCCTTGACCCCAGCGAAAGTCATCTTGGTGCCCGGCACCACTCCCTTCGGATCGGTCAAGTAGCGGTCTAGCGTAGCCTGGTTCCAAGTCAGCCCGGAACTCTTCATCGCATCGCTGAAATCGTAGCCGGGAACGGTGGCGGCCTTGTCGCCATAAATTCCCGCCAGCGACGGACCGATGCCGTTCTTGCCCGGCTCGGTGCTGTGGCAGGCGCTGCATTGGGCGAACTCCGCCGGCTTGGTCGCCATCGCGACCGGGGTCGGCTTGGCGCTGGCGGTGGGCTTGGGGGTCGGCGTCGGGGTCGGTGTCACGGTAGTCGCGCTTGGGGTCGGAGTCGGGCTGGGTGTGGGAGTAGCGGTCTCGGCCGGCAAGGGCGTGGCGCTGTCGGTCGCGACCGGCGTGACGACGGTGGTGTCGGCCACCGCCGCGCTATCGGCCGCTTGGTCGTTACCACCACAGGCGGCGAGCGCGAGGGCCAGAGTAAGAGCGGTGGCGCCGGTCACTGCGAACTTCATATCAGGCCTTCCCCAAGTATCATTTCGCGCGCCTCCTATCGCCGGAACCGGCCGAGTGGAAGGGCTTGTGGGAAAAGCGCCGCACCCGGCCCAAAAGTTCCAGCCGAGCCGTTGGAGCGCTTTCCCCCGCCCGGTTGCAAGCGTAACCGGGCCGGCTTTATGTCACCCACGTCCCCTTCCCTCCGGCGGAGCGAGCTTTTCGCCACGCTACAGCTTGCCTGGCCGCTGGCCGCGGCAAACCTGCTGCAGATGCTGGTCTACGCGATCGATGTGATTTTCCTTGCTCGTCTCGGCCAGGAGACGCTCGCCGCCGCGAGTCTGTCGATCTCGCTGTTCGGCTTGCTGACGTGGATGTTTTCGGGACTGACGGGGATGGTCGCGGCGCTGGTATCGGCGGAACTTGGCCGCCGCCGCCATGCCGTGCGCGAAGTCCGCCGCAGCGTGAGAATGGCGCTGTGGCTGGCGTTCGCCCTCGGTTTCGCCGGCATGGGGGTGTGCTGGTTTGGCGAGCGGATCATGTTGGTGACCGGCCAGCAAACCGCCATCGCAGAGGCCGCCGGACGCTTCCTGCGGGTCATCATGTTCGCCATGCCGTTGATGCTGTTCTCCAATGTGCTGCGCAGCTTCGTGTCGGCGCTGGGGCGGCCGCTTTTCGCAACTCTGATCGCGGTGTTGGCGATCGGGGTTTCGGCCCTCGCCAACTACGCGCTGGTGTTTGGACGATTCGGCCTGCCTGCGCTCGGCCTTGAGGGCTCGGCGCTGGCGAGTGTCCTGACCGCGCTGTTCACGCTGGCCTGCTACGCCCTTGCGGTGCGGAGCGACCGGCGGCTCAGGCGGTATGCCCTGTTCGGCAATTGGTGGCGGCCCGAATGGTCCCGGCTGGCCGAACTGATCCGCACCGGGATCCCGGTCGCGCTGACGATCCTCGCCGAAGCCGGGCTGTTTTCCGGTGCCGCGTTCCTGATGGGCCGGATCGGCGCCGCGCAGCTGGCCGGCCACGCGATCGCGCTGCAGGTGGCCGCGCTTGCTTTCCAGGTGCCGTTCGGACTGGGCCAGGCGGCGACCATTCGCGTCGGTTATTTCTACGGCGCCGGCGATGGCCGCGCAGCTGGCCAGGCGGGGTGGACCGCAATCGCGCTCGGGACCGGGTTCATGGCACTGACAGCAGCGATCATGCTGTTCGCCCCGCGTTGGGTGCTGGGCCTCTATATCGACCCAGCGGCCCCGCACAACGCCATGCTCGTTCACTACGCCACGCAGTTCCTGGTGGTCGCCGCGGGATTCCAGCTGTTCGATGGGCTGCAGGCGGTCGCAGCCGGTTCGTTGCGGGGGTTTCAGGATACACGGGTGCCGATGATGCTCGCGCTGTTCGGCTACTGGGTCCCGGGCCTTGGCACTTCGATCTTCCTGGGCTTTTTCACTCCGCTCGCGGGGCTCGGAATCTGGTTCGGTCTGGCGGTCGGGCTGGTCACGGTGGCGCTGCTGCTGGTGCGGCGGTGGGCCCGGCGGGACCGGCTCGGCCTGCTACCGGTTTAGCGAATTTGTGCCACCGGGGTGTTGACGCGCGGCGCGCGGCTCCACATATGCGCCCCGCTGGCACTCTCAATACGAGAGTGCCAAACCATTCAAACAACCTTGAAGGGGTACTCACATGGCATTCCGTCCGCTGCACGACCGAGTTCTGGTCCGACGCATCGAAGCCGAGGAAAAGACCGCCGGCGGCATCATCATTCCCGACAGCGCCAAGGAAAAGCCGAGCGAGGGCGAGATCGTCGCCATCGGTACCGGCGCGCGCAACGAGCAAGGGCAGGTCCACCCGCTCGAAGTCAAGGCCGGCGACCGCGTGCTGTTTGGCAAGTGGTCGGGCACCGAGGTCAAGCTCGACGGCGAAGACCTGCTGATCATGAAGGAAAGCGACATCATGGGGATCGTCGGCTGACTAGCCGCCCCCGCGCTTTTTAATTCAACCCGTTTCCAGGAGAAATCGACATGGCTGCCAAGGACGTCAAATTCTCGCGCGACGCGCGCGAACGCATCATGAGGGGCGTCGACACGCTCGCCAATGCGGTCAAGGTCACGCTTGGGCCCAAGGGCCGCAACGTGGTGCTCGACAAGAGCTACGGCGCACCGCGCATCACCAAGGACGGCGTCACCGTCGCCAAGGAAATCGAGCTCAAGGACAAGTTCGAGAACATGGGCGCGCAGATGCTGCGCGAAGTCGCCAGCAAGACCAACGACCAGGCCGGTGACGGCA